>CAZSLV010000048.1:0-14525 GCA_964607545.1 uncultured Gudongella sp.
CATCGCCTTGCCAAGGCGAGGGTCGCGAGTTCGAATCTCGTCTTCCGCTCCAATTATTTTATAAGGCGACATAGCCAAGTGGTAAGGCAGAGGTCTGCAACACCTTCACCCCCGGTTCAAATCCGGGTGTCGCCTCCAAAAGAACATCCCTCTGTTTAACAGGGGGATTTTTGCAATTTATTTATAAAGAGGGCTTAAATATGGATAATCCTTTTATACCTAAAGATAAGGCTAGCTTAGCTATTATAAGTGGTATGGCAAGTGATGAAATAGTGTATAATTTACATAAGAAAAACCTGATAGTTATAAAAAGCATAGGTTTAGAAGAAGTGGGGCCAGAAATTGCCTACCACCCTGATATGGCTATCCACCCAATAGGTGAAAACACCCTAGTTGTAGCACCATCAGTTTTTGATTATTATAAGACTAGGCTAGTCCCTTATGGGATAAAAGTCATAAAAGGAAAAAGTAAGCTAGGAAAAGAATACCCTAATGATATAGCTTATAATACCATTTTGATAGGAAATCATTATGTTCATAAAAAAACCTATACAGAAAAGACAATAGAAGAATTCTATAAGCAATCTAATATAAGTTTAGTAGAAGTTAAGCAAGGCTATGCTAAGTGTTCTATTAGCCTAGTTGATGAGAAAAGTGCTATAACAGGGGACTTAGGAATAGCTAAAAAACTAAGGGCCTTAAATTATGATATATTACTTATAAAAAGCGGCAAGATAAACCTTCCTGGATACCCCTATGGCTTTATAGGAGGCTCAAGTGGCCATATTTCCCCTAAAGAGATAGTATTTACTGGGTCCTTAGACAAACACCCCAATAAGGGTGAAATTGAAAGTTTTATAAGGGCTAGGGGGATAGGGATAAACTATTTATCAAAAGAAAGCATTATAGACCTTGGAACAATTTTTACATTTAATATTTAACATAGATAAAACTAAAATCAAATAGGAGGTAGACAATGACAAATATAGTTAAACCATCCATATTACCTGGCTTTATGGAATTAAACCCAAGAGATCAAATATTATTTAACAAGATGATGGATATTATAAGAAAAAATTATGAGAAATTTGGGTTTCTGCCCATAGATACCCCCCTAATCGAAAAATCAGAGGTACTTTTAGCTAAAGGAGGGGGAGAAACTGAAAAGCAAATATACAAGGTAGTTAAGGGAAGTCAAGATATGTCTCTTAGGTTTGACCTAACCGTACCCCTTGCTAGGTATGTCGCCCAGCATTATTCTGAACTTACCTTTCCCTACAGGAGGTACCATATTGGCAAGGTATATAGGGGGGAAAGGAATCAAAAAGGAAGGTTTAGAGAGTTTTATCAAGCAGATATAGATGTTATTGGTAATGACAATTTAAGTATTATTAATGATGCTGAAATCCCATCTGTTATTTATTCAACCTTTAAGGACCTTGGTTTTGATAAATTTACTATAAGGATAAACAATAGGAAAATTTTAAATGGATTCTTTAATTCTCTTGGAATAGAGGATGTACACACAGTCCTAAGGGCAGTAGATAAGTTAGAAAAAATTGGCAAGGACAAGGTAAGGGATGAACTACTAGAAAGTAATTTTAATATTTCTCAAGTTGAAAGTATCATAGAATTTATGAGCATACAAGGTAGTAATGACCAAGTCATAGATAGATTAAATGCTATTAAACTTGAAAATGACCTCTTTAAAGAGGGAATAGAGGAACTAAAAGTAGTCTTAAATTACTTAAGGTTATTTGGAGTTCCAGATGATAATTTCAAACTTGATTTAACCATAGCAAGGGGCTTAGATTATTATACTGGGACTGTATATGAAACCTACCTTGATGATTATCCTTCAATTGGGAGTGTTTGTTCAGGTGGCAGGTATGATAATTTAGCAGAATACTACACAAAGAACAAACTTCCAGGAGTAGGAATATCAATTGGCTTAACTAGGTTATTTTACCAGCTTATGGAAGCAGAAATTATCAAAACTAGTGATAATTCCCTTACTAGGGTCCTCATTATTCCTATGGAAGGTTATTATGATGAAGGAATTAAATTATCCTCAAAACTAAGGGATGAAGGGGTATTTACTCAAGTTTACCTTGAAGATACTAAACTAGGTAAGAAGTTTAACTATGCTGATAAATTGGGTATCCCCTATGTTATTGTTATAGGGGAAGAAGAAAAGCTAAGTAAAACCTATAGCCTTAAGGATATGAAAAGTGGCAATCAAGATACATTTGCCTATAAGGACCTTGTAGAAAAGCTTAAGTTATAGGGTATAAATCACTTTTACTTGACAATTAACTTAAATCTTGCTAAAATTTATGTATTATTAATATTTAAGCAATGATGGGACAAGTACCTATTTAAAGTTTAAAGAGAGGAAAACAAATTCTGAGAGTTTTCTAAACAGATAAATAGATGAAAACCACCCCGGAGCTAAACCTAGAAGGGTATTCGCCAATGGCGTTATTTTAAATTAAGAACAAATTAGGGTGGAACCACGATCTTTCGTCCCTACAGAAATGTAGGGGTGGAAGATTTTTTTTATTAGGAAAGTTCTACTTTCCTAACAAAAAAATAAAGGTTGTAGGGGATTATCCCCTGCCGTATTAAGGAAGGTGCTCAGATGCGCGAAAGCATCGTCGAAGGAAACCTAGGGTTTCATAGCGAAAGCGTCGTAGACGCTTTTTTATTACAAGGAGGAATAATTATGATAAAGATTACATTACCAGATGGAACTACAAAGGAATATGAAAAGGGAGTAAAGGTATTTGATGTAACTACAGATATTTCAGAAGGACTAGCTAGGGTAGCTATGGGGGCTGTTGTTAACAATAAAATATTAGGTATGCAAGAGAGCATTAATGAAGATTCGGACTTTAAGGTAGTTAAATTTGAAGACCCTGAAGGGAAAAAGATATTTTGGCATACTTCAGCCCATATTATGGCCTTAGCTGTGCAGAATTTATTTCCAGGTGTAAAATTTGCTATAGGACCAGCAATTGACAATGGGTTTTATTATGACTTTGACACAGACCACAGGTTTACACCTGAAGACTTAGAAGCTATTGAATATGAAATGAAAAAGATTGTAAAAGAAGGTTACAAGCTAGAAAGATTTGAAATGCCTAGAGATGAGGCCCTAGAGTACTTTAAAGAAAAAGATGAAGTATACAAGGTGGACCTAATTGAGAAACTTCCAGAGGATGAAATAATTTCTTTTTATACCCTAGGAGAATTTACTGACCTATGTGCAGGACCCCACCTTTATGATACAAAAAAGGTTAAAGCCATAAAGCTTATGTCTATTGCAGGGGCCTACTGGAGGGGCGATGAAAAAAATAAGATGCTTCAAAGAATATATGGGACAACTTTTGAAAAGAAAAAGGACCTAGAAGAGTATTTAAATAAACTAGAGGAAGCTAGAAAAAGAGACCATAGGAAATTGGGTAAGGAACTAGATTTGTTTTCTATGCAAGAAGAGGGTCCAGGTTTTCCATTTTTCCATCCAAAGGGAATGATTATAAGAAACTTATTAGAAGACTTTTGGAGGACTGAGCATACAAAAAGAGGTTATGGTGAAATTAAAACTCCCCTTATATTAAATGAAAAATTATGGCACCAGTCAGGACATTGGGATCACTACAAGGAAAATATGTATTTTACAACAATTGATGAGGGTGATTTCGCTATAAAGCCTATGAATTGCCCAGGGTCTATATTAGTTTATAAGTCAAAAATGTACTCCTATAGGGACCTACCACTTAGGTGGGGAGAGTTGGGACTTGTTCATAGACACGAATTATCTGGAGCCCTTCATGGTTTAATGAGGGTAAGAAGCTTTACTCAAGATGATGCCCACCTTTATATGCTACCATCCCAAGTTAAAGAAGAAATTAAAAAGACCATTGACCTAGCAGACTATATTTACAATGTATTTGGTTTTAAGTATAATATTGAACTATCAACAAGGCCAGAAAACTCTATGGGGACTGAAGACCAATGGAATTTAGCAACTGAAAGTCTTAGGGAAGCCTTAGAAGAAAAGGGCATAAAATATAAGTTAAATGAGGGTGATGGAGCCTTTTATGGTCCAAAGATAGACTTCCACCTAGAAGATGCCATAGGCAGGACCTGGCAATGTGGTACTATCCAGCTAGATTTCCAAATGCCTGAAAGGTTTGACTTAACCTATGTGGCCCAAGATAACGAAAAGAAAAGGCCAGTAATGGTCCATAGGACAATCCTTGGCAGCATGGAAAGGTTTATGGGAATTTTAATAGAACACTATGCTGGGAAATTCCCTGCATGGCTAGCTCCAGTCCAAACTACAATCCTTCCTATTTCCGATAAGTTTAACGATTATGCTTATGAAGTAAAAAAAGCTATGGAGGATAAGGGGATTAGGGTAGAAGTAGACGATAGGGCAGAAAAAATTGGATATAAGATTAGGGAAGCCCAAATGCAAAAAATCCCTTACAGCTTAATTGTAGGTGAAAAAGAAGTTGAAAATAGGTTAGTTTCCATTAGAAAAAGAGATGAGGGAGATCTTGGTCAAATGGGTATAGAGGCCTTCCTAGAAAACCTTCAAGAAGAAATTGAAGAAAAAAAATAAGCTAGCAGAAAAAAATATTTATTTGACAATCTATTCAATCTAGACTATAATTATAAAGAATTGAATAAATTCAAAGTAGAAGTCTCGCTTCTCACCTTATGGCCAAAGCTTATAAGGTTAACAAGTCGATTAATCGACTATTATCTATTGTGATAATATAGCGGACATTCTATGTCCGCTTTTTTATTTGTTTTATACAAAGCTATAGGAGGTGTAGGATTATTAAAGAACTTCAGATTAATGAAGAGATTAGGGAAAAAGAGGTCAGACTTATTGATGTTGATGGAACACAATTGGGGGTAGTTTCACTAAAACGAGCCTTGGAGGTTTCAATTGAGAGGAATATGGATTTGGTAAATGTAGCACCTAATGCGAAGCCGCCAGTTTGTAAAGTTATGGATTATGGTAAATACAAATATGAACTTGCAAAAAAAGAAAAAGAAGCAAGAAAAAACCAGAGAATAATCAATGTAAAAGAGATAAGAATGACACCAAATATTGAAATGCATGATTTAACTGTAAAGGCAAATCAAGCAATTGAATTTCTTAAAGATGGAGATAAAGTTAAAGTTTCTGTCAGATTTAGAGGAAGAGAAATGGGTCATACTCAGCTGGGTAGAGTAGTATTAGATGATTTTTTTGAGCTAATTTCTGAAGTTGGCAAAATTGAGAAACCGGCAAGGTTAGAGGGTAGGAACATGGTAATGTTTGTAATGCCAAAAGCAGACTAAGTATAGGGGGAATTATAATGGGGAAAATGAAAACACATAGGGGTTCAGCAAAGAGATTTAAAAGAACTTCATCTGGACTTTTGAAGAGATTTAAAGCTTTTAAAAGCCATAAAACAGGTAAGAAATCACCTAAAAGAGTTAGAAATCTTAGAAAAGGTACATTAGTAAGTAAAAGCGATCAAAAAAGAATAAATTCAATGCTACCTTAGTATTGATGAACATATTTAGGAGGAATATATAATGGCAAGAGTAAAAAGAGGCGTAAATGCCAAAAAAAGACATAAAAAAGTATTAAAAGCTGCTAAGGGTTATTATGGTTCAAAGAGTACCTTGTTTAAGACAGCAAACCAAGCAGTAATGAAATCATTAAATTATGCATATGTTGGTAGAAAATTAAGAAAAAGAGATTTTAGAAAACTTTGGATAGCAAGAATAAATGCTGCAGCAAGATTAAATGGAATGAGCTACAGCAAATTTATAAATGGATTAAAAAAGTCTAACATTGAAGTGAATAGAAAAATGCTTTCTGAAATGGCTATACATGATTCAGAAGGATTTGCTAAATTAGTAGCAATAGCAAAAGAAGTATAATTTAAAAAGTTCCTTTAGGAACTTTTTTTGCATTTATTTAAGACTTGCATAAACTAGTGGGGGAATAAGTATGGATTACATAAGAAGAAAAATATTAAAATTTGATTTAAACCCACCAAGGGTTTTAGTGCTAGGCTTTCTAGCCTTAATTCTCATTGGTGGAATTTTACTTAGCATCCCTCTAGCTACTAGTTATGGTAGGGAAACTAGTTTTTTAGATGCCTTATTTACATCGGCTTCAGCATCGTGTGTAACAGGACTTGTTGTTGTAAATACAGCTGACCACTGGTCTATATTTGGTCAAGCAATCATATTACTCCTAATACAAATAGGTGGACTTGGGATTATGACAATGGCTACAATAGTTTCTTTAATTGCTGGCAAAAAGATATCTTTAAAAGAAAGATTAATTATAAAGGAACAAATGAATCAGGAAACCCTATCAGGTCTAGTTAAACTAATTCGGTATGTAATATTTCTTACATTTGCAATAGAGGCTATTGGGGCTATAAGTTTAGCATTTTCCTTTATTCCCCTATATGGTGTAAAAAAAGGAATATGGTTTTCTGTTTTTCATTCAATTTCAGCATTTTGTAATGCTGGCTTTGATATAACTGGGAATAGTTTAATGTCTTTTACTAACTCTTACCTTACTATATCAACCTTAAGTATTTTGATTATAGTTGGGGGAATTGGTTTTGCTGTTATCCTTGATATAGGTAAAAACAGGAAGTGGTCCAGGTTGGGCCTACACACCAAGTTAGTTCTTACTATATCTTTGGGCCTTTTACTAGTAGGCACCCTCTTCTTTTTTATACTTGAGTATTCTAACCCTGATACCCTGGGCCAAATGTCTTTTATAGACAAGGTATTTGCAGCTATCTTCGCTTCCGTTGTACCAAGGACTGCTGGTTTTAACTCCATTGATGTTTCTTTAATGCGAGAGAGCAGTGCCTTTCTTACAATTATTTTAATGTTTATTGGGGGGTCACCTGGTTCTACTGCAGGAGGTATAAAGACAGTTACATTTGGTGTTATCCTTATATCTACTATCAGTATAATAAGGGGAAAGAGGGATACAGAAGCCTTTAAAAAGACAATAAATCCAGAAATAATTTCTAAGTCATTGGCAATTGTGACTGCAGGTATGGGGCTAGTTATATTAATAGCTTTTGTCTTAACCATCACTGAGGGTGAAAATTTTTTAGATGTCTTGTTTGAGTCTGCCTCTGCCTTTGCAACTGTGGGCTTATCTAGAGGATTAACGCCAGACTTAAGTGAAATAGGTAAGATTATAATAATGTTAACCATGTATGCTGGAAGAGTAGGCCCCTTAACCATGGCCTTTGCCATAGGTTACAATAAAAAACACAGAAGGTATAGGTACTCTGAAGGTCATATTTCAGTTGGATAGGAGGAAAAAATATGAAGTCATTTGCTGTAATAGGTTGTGGTAGGTTTGGTTCAGCTGTAGCTAAAACCCTTTATCAGTTGGGAAATGAAGTCCTAGCAATAGATCAAGATATGGATGTGGTTGAATCAGTTTCAAGATTTGTTACCCATGCCATTCAGGCAGATGTAATGGATGAGGAAACCCTAAAAGAATTAGGATTAAGTAACTTTGATGTTGTCATAGTTTCAATAGGTACCGACCTACAAGCTTCAATAATGGCAACCTTAATAGTCAAGGAACTAGGAGTTAAGAAAGTAGTAGCTAAAGCACAATCTGAACTCCACGGTAAGGTCTTGAAAAAAATAGGTGCTGATAAGGTGGTTTTCCCTGAAAGGGATATGGGGGTTAGGGTAGGCCATAACTTAACATCAAATAGTATAGTAGATTATATAGAACTATCACCAGACTATAGCATCTTAGAAATACAGGCAATTCCAAAATGGTATGATAAGTCCCTTACAGAACTTAGGCTAAGAAATAAGTATGGGATTAATGTTATGGCTATTAAAAAGGGCGATAAAATAGATGTATCGCCAAATCCAGACTATAAAATAAGACAAAATGATGTTTTAGTGGCAATAGGTTCTACTGAAGACATTAACAATATTGAAGAAGAAGCGGGTGACTAAGTGAATAAGATCACTTCTAATAACAATCCCTTGATAAAGGAAGTCAAGGCCTTAAGTAGGAGAAAAGACAGGTGGATAAGAAAAGAGTATATAATCGAAGGAACCAAACCAATCAAAGAGGCTGTATATGAAAAAGCAGAAATTATAAGCATATTTTATTCTAAAAAGCTATTAGAAAGAAAAGAAGGAGAGGAGCTTTTTAACTACCTAAAGGGCAAATGTAAGGTCATTGAATTAGAAGATTCCCTCTTTCAAACCATATCTTCCATGGAAAATTCCCAAGGGATTTTTGCTGTTTTACGATTTAAAGAATCTAACTTATATAATATAAGGCCTGATAAACCATATATTTATCTGGATGAAATCCAAGACCCAGGGAATATGGGGACTATAATTAGAAGTGCCGATGCTTTTTCTATGGGGGGCCTAATCTTAAGTAAGGGTTGCGTGGACCCCTACAATCCTAAGGTAGTAAGAGCAAGTATGGGGTCTATTTTTAGGGTTGACTTAATTTTCAATGAAGACCTAGAAAAAGGACTTTGTCTTCTTAAGGAAAAAGCTAGGAGGCTAGTTGTTACTAGTTTAGAAAAGAGCATAGATATTAGTGAATTTACTTTTTTAAAAGATGATATAATTGTTATAGGTAACGAAGGAAGAGGGGTTAGTAAACCCCTATTAGAACTTGCCGACTCTATAATTAAAATACCTATGAAGGGAATGGCTGAATCCTTAAATGCTGGGGTAGCATCCTCAATTATTATGTATGAAATATCTCATAGGGTGTCTTAGCTTGTAGTTTCTACCTTATGGTGCTATAATTTAGTAAATATTTTAAAAATCAAAAGGCTGAAAGGAGCATTTTATGAAAGACAAGTTGCAAGAAATTAGACAAAATGCCTTAAAAGAAATTAATGAAAATAAAAACCTTAAGGCTATAGAAGACCTAAGGGTTAAGTTTTTAGGTAAAAAAGGAGAAATAACTTCAATTTTAAAGGATATGGGGTCCCTAGCTCCAGACCTTAGGCCTATTATTGGGCAAATGGCAAATGAAGTCCGCCTTGAAATTGAAAATAAGATAAATGAGACAAAGGATGCCTTAAACAAAGAAATAAGAAGGCAAAAGTTAGAAGCAGAAAAGATAGATATAACCGTAAAAACTAAGAAGGTTAAGAGGGGTCATAGACACCCCTTATTGCAAACCGCAGAGGAGTTAGAAGACCTCTTTATAAGCATGGGATTTTCTGTTGTAAGCGGGCCTGAAATAGAGAGTGTAGAAAACAACTTTGATGCCCTTAACTCTCCAGAAAATCACCCTTCAAGAGACTTATCAGACACATTTTATATTAATGAGGACTTACTCTTAAGGACCCATACTTCACCTGTGCAAATCAGAGCTATGAAGGAATTTGGAGCCCCTCTTAGGATAGTTTCTGCAGGAAGGACCTTTAGATTTGATGATGTAGATGATACCCACTCCCCTATGTTCCACCAACTTGAGGGCTTGGTAGTAGATGAGAATATTTCTATGGCAAATCTTATCCATAGTTTAGATATATTTATAAAAGAACTTTTTGGTGAAGACATGAAGACTAGGTACCGCCCCCACCATTTTCCTTTTACAGAACCATCCGCTGAGGTAGATGTAACTTGTATAAAGTGTAGGGGAGAAGGATGCCCTGTTTGCAACTTCACTGGCTGGTCAATGGAATTACTTGGCTGCGGTATGGTTCACCCAGAAGTTTTGGAAAACTGTGGTATAGATTCAGAAAAATACACAGGTTTTGCATTTGGAATGGGGATTGATAGGATTACAATGGTCAAGTATGGGATAAATGATATAAGGTTACTATTTGAAAATGACAATAGATTTCTTGAACAATTTTAGGAGGTGAAGGGATGTTATTACCGATAAAGTGGTTAAAATCATATGTTGATATAGATATTAGTCCAAAGGAACTTGCAGATGGTTTAACATATTCTGGTTCACATGTAGAATCGATTATTAGCATGGACAGGGGCATTAAGGATGTAGTTGTTGGTAAAATAATACAAATAGAAAAGCACAAAGATGCTGATAAACTCTTTGTATGTGATGTTGATATTAAGGATGAAGTTTTAAGGGTAGTTACAGGTGCAAAGAATTTAAAAAAAGGCGACTATGTTCCCCTAGCTAAGGTTGGAGCAGTCCTAGCAAATGGCCTTAAAATTGGGGTAACAGAATTTAGAGGCATAGAATCCCAAGGCATGCTATGTTCTCTTGAAGAACTTGGTTATGAAGATAATGTCATACCTAAAGAATTTAGGGATGGGATATTTGTATTTGATAAAGAATACCCCCTTTCAGAAGATGTAAAAAATTATTTACAAATGGATGATAATATTATTGAATTTGAAATAACTCCAAATAGGCCAGATTGTTTAAGCATATATGGAATGGCTAGAGAAACAGCAGCTACTTTTAATTGTAACTTAAAAGATATAAATCCAAAAGTTATCAATGAAGTGGATGATATTTACGATTATACAAATGGAATTGAATTAAAGACCCCCTATTGCAAGAGGTACTACTCTAGGGTTATTAAGGATGTGGTGATTGGACCTTCACCCTTATGGCTACAAACTAGTCTTATGAATGCAGGTGTAAGGCCAGTTAATAATATGGTTGATATAACAAACTTTGTAATGCTTGAACTGGGCCAACCCCTTCATGCATTTGACTTAGACAATCTTTCTGGTAGGAAAATTATAGTTAGACAAGCAAGGGATAAGGAGAACTTAACTACCCTTGATAATGTTAAAAGGATTTTAGATGAAAATGACATTGTAATAGCAGATGATAATGAATCTATTGGCCTAGCAGGTATAATGGGAGGCTTAGATAGTGAAATAACCCCATCTACAAAGACAGTTTTACTAGAAGGTGCCAACTTTAGTGAAAACCATATTAGGCTTACTTCAAAGAAACTAGCCCTTAGAACAGAAGCTTCTACAAGGTTTGAAAAAGGTCTAGACCCTAGCTTATGTGAAAAGGCAGTTGAAAGGGTAGCTGAACTAGTTGAAGAAGTAAAATGTGGAAGGGTAGTTAAAGGAATAATAGACATTAAGCAATATCAGGAAGTAGAACACAAAATTGACCTTAGGGTAAATAGAGTAGAAAAACTCTTAGGTGTTTCTATACCACTTTCTAACATGCACAAGTACTTAAATAATTTAGGTTTTATAACTTCGGATAAGGATGGAATTATCCAAGCAATAGTGCCTAGCTTTAGAAATGATGTCAAGGTAGAAGCTGACTTAATTGAAGAAGTTGGCCGTATGTACGGCTTTCATAATATAGAAAGCAAGCCCCTAGTTGGGGCCTTAACTAGGGGAGAAAAATCCTTTAAAAAGCAAATTGAGGAAAAAGTCAAAAACATCCTCCAAGGAGTAGGTTTTAATGAGGTAATGACTTATTCCTTTGTAAGCCCTAAGGCATATGATAAGCTAAATTTGGATATAAATGCACCAGAGAGAAGTTTTATTAAACTTATGAACCCCCTTGGGGAAGACTTTTCTACTATGAGGACGACCCTTGTATCTAATATGCTGGATTTAGTAGAGAGGAATCAAAAAAGAGGGGTTGGGTCTGCAAACTTTTATGAAATTGGGAATATATTTATACCAAAAGCTCTCCCAGTTACAGAACTTCCAGATGAAAAGGGAGTATTGTCAATTGGTTTTTATGGAGAAAATGATTTTTACTTTATGAAAGAAGCTTTAGAATTAATACTTAAAAACTTAGGTATAAAGGATATAAACTATAAAAGGGAAACTAACAAAAAAACCTACCACCCAGGCAGGAGTGCCCTGGTTTTTAGTAATAATATAAGACTTGGGATAATTGGGGAAGTACACCCTGATGTTTTATTAAATTATAATATTAAGCAAAGGGTCTATATAGGAGATATAGATTTTGACACCCTGGTTAACCTTGCAAACTTGGATATAAAATACAAACCCCTACCTAAGTTTCCTTCTATGACAAGAGATATAGCCCTAGTGGTAGATGAAGATGTTATGATAGGCGAGTTAGAAAACATTATTAAGAACCATGGGAAAGACTTGATAGAGTCTATAGAATTATTTGATGTTTACAGGGGGGACCAAGTGGCTCCAAATAAAAAGAGTGTAGCTTTTTCTATTGTTTATAGGTCTTTTGAAAAAACATTAACTGATGATATAATAAACAAGATACAAGAAGATATAATAAAAGATTTAGAAGAGAAATACAAGGCAGTATTAAGAAGCTAGGGTGGATAAGTCTACCCTTTTTCGTCATTAATATATATTTATAAGGAGGGCAGTCATGACAGATAGGAAAAAAATCGATGTAATGATTGATGGTCGAACTTTCACTGTAGTTGGCTCAAACAATGAGGACTATATTAGGGAACTTGCAAGGTATGTTGATAAGAACATAAAAACCCTAGCTACAAAGAATCATAGGCTAAGCCCAGTAATGACAGCTACACTAGCAGCTTTTAATATAGCAGATGAATTATTTAGTCTGAATAAGGACTATAAGGACTTAGATAAAAGAGCAAAAGAACCCTTAGAAAAGTATGAGCTAACAAAGAAAGAAATAGAAAGCGCTAAGGTAAAAATTAAGGAGTTAGAAAGAAGAAATTTAGATTACAATGATGAAGTTATAAAAATAAAAATATCCAAAGAAGAATTATTTAGTGATATTAACAAACTAAAAGAAGAAGCAAAGAATACAGAAGAGGAGATAGAAAATTATAAAAATGAAATTTCTAATTATAAGGACAGGCAGTTTAAGGCGCAAATGGAGATAGTAGAATTAAAGAAACAATTAAAAGAAACCTTAGAAATTATTGATAGAAGTTAATTAGGAGGCAAAGTATTTGAATAAGGAAATAGAACTATTGGCCCCTGTTGGGAGCATGGATGCTTTAAAAGCAGGTATCTTAAATGGAGCCAATGCTGTGTATTTAGGTGGGAAAAACTTTAACGCTCGTCAATATGCTTCCAATTTCACTGATGATGAATTATTGGAGGCAGTTTCTTATGCCCATTTAAGGGGGGTAAGGGTCTATGTTACACTTAATATCCTTATAGACGAAGGGGAATTAAGTAGTGGCCTTGACTATGTAAGGTATTTAAGAAAAATTGGAGTAGATGCAATAATAGTCCAAGATATTGGCTTTGCAAGCATTATCCGAGAAGTTTTCAAAGACCTAGAAGTACATGCTAGTACGCAAATGACCATAAACAATTTATATGGAGTTAAGCACTTAGAAAAATTGGGCTTTAAAAGGGTTGTCCTTGCTAGAGAAGTCCCATTAAGTGAAATAAAGACTATCTCTGCTAAGACAAATATGGAGTTAGAGGTATTTGTCCACGGGGCCCTTTGTTTTTCTTACTCAGGTCAATGCCTTATGAGTAGTTTTATAGGGGGTAGAAGTGGTAATAGGGGGACTTGTGCCCAACCCTGCAGGATGCCCTATAGGTTACTTGATGAAAATGGCAAGCTTTCATTAGAAAATGATAAGGCTTATCTTTTATCCACTAGGGATTTAAACACAATCGAAGAAATCAATGAACTAGTTAAGGCTAATGTAAAGTCCTTTAAGGTTGAGGGCAGGATGAAAAGACCTGAATATGTAGCTACTGTAATCTCAGCCTATAGAAAGGCTCTTGATTTTGGAGTAGATTCTATAAAAGAAACAGAAAAAAAGGATATTGAAACAATATTTAATAGGGGTTTTACTAGGGGCTTAAGTTTAGGAGATTTTGGCCGAGACTTTGTCAATGTAGACAGGCCAGATAACAGGGGGAGGGTTATTGGCTACCTATTCCAAAATAAGAAGAATGAAATATTAATAAAATTCAATGAAGATCTTTCAGCGGGCGATGGAATTGAGTGGGATAAGCTTGATGGGGGATATGATGGTATGAAGTTAAATAGGGATTACTCTTCTTTAGAAAGCCATAGATTTGAAAATATTAAAAACCCCCTTATAAATTCTCAAGTAAGGTTAACATCAAGTGCCAAACTTTTATCTAAGGCAAAAGAGACCTACAGTAAGGATAAGAGTATATTCCCTGTAGATATGAAGGTAGAAGTAAAAATAGGTCAAAAGTTAAAATTATACCTTTACTATAAAGATATTGTAATTACAAAAGAAAGTGAGGACCTTGTTGAAAGGGCAAATAAATCCGGGACAGATAAAGAAAGGATTAAGGAACAAGTTTCTAAATTAGGTGATACCATATTCTATAGTAACAGTATAGAAATAAACCTAGAGGAAAATTCATTCATCCCTATCAAAGCCTTAAATAAGTTAAGAAGGGATGCTATAAGGGACTTAGAAAGTGAAATAATAAGTAAAAATAAGAAAGAGGATATAAAAGATACAGACTTTTATAAGATGAAAAAGGAACTTTTAAAAAATCCAAAACTTAAAAAAACAAAAACAATCTTATCTGTA
>CAZSLV010000049.1:0-14468 GCA_964607545.1 uncultured Gudongella sp.
AAAAAAGATAAGATCCTTCGCTTCCGCTCTGGATGACAGCTATCCTTGTCACTTTCGAGGAGACTGCGACTAAGCGACTAAGAATCTTTTCGTAGGGTCAGAGGACTCTCTCTGACCGCTTCTAGAACAACCTAAAATATTAAGAATCTTGTAAGTTTTATATAAAGGTGAATGTAAGAATTTAAGCATATACTTTAAGCAGGCTAAGGATGGTGAATAATTTATGGATTCAGCGTGTATACTTGTAGTAGATGATGATAAGGAAATAGCTAGGGCTATTGAAAAGTTGTTTGTACTTGAAGGTTTTAAGGTAAAATTGGCATTTGATGGGATGGAAGCTTTAGAAGCTATCAATTCTTGTGATGTTCAGCTAATTATCATGGATGTTATGATGCCTAGGCTTGATGGACTTTCAGCAACTTTAAAAATCCGAGAAAGTAAAAACATCCCTATCATTATCCTATCTGCAAAGTCAGAAGATAGCGATAAAATTCTAGGACTTTCAATGGGGGCAGATGATTATGTAACAAAGCCCTTTAATTCAGGTGAACTTCTTGCAAGGGCAAAAAGTCAGTTAAGGCGGTATATCCACCTTGGGTCTATAGGAAAGAGCATGGATGAAAACTCTATACTCATTGGCAATTTGCAACTTAAAAGAGATGCTAAGGCTATCCTAGTAGATGGAGAAAATAAGAAGCTAACCCCAACTGAGTACAAAATCGTAGAGCTTTTAATGACCAATCCTGGGGTGGTTTTTTCTGCAGAAGAAATTTATGAAAAAGTTTGGGATGAACCAGCTTATTCAGTAGAAAACACTGTGATGGTTCACATACGAAGAATCCGTGAGAAAATAGAAATTATACCTAAAGAGCCTAAATATCTTAAGGTGGTGTGGGGAATTGGATACAAAATCGAAAAAATGGACTAGGAGTATATTAGCAAAGACAATAGCTTTTATGATGGTTGTAATACTTTTTACAAGTGTGGTTTTTACAAGCGGCTACTTATTTTATCGTGGTATTAACCCAGAAGTTTTATTAGTAACAAATTACATGGATAGCAGGAATTTTGAAAGTGAAGTAAATAATTCTATTATTTATTTGGAGTCAAAGCTTGAAGGATACGAAGTGTCCTTTAATATACCACAAGCAGCCAACTACTATGCTACAGATGGAGAAAATATTTATAAATCTTCTTCAAATATTACTCCAGCTCAATTAAAAGCTAATTCAGGAGCATACTTTGAATATGTAGATGGGAATTTTTCAAAGTCAGAAAATGTTAGTCAAAATATAAGGTATTTTCATAGTGTAGATTCCAAAAGCAGCTTTTATTTAGGTTTTCCAGAGTCATTTTTGCTTGAAAAACAAAGGAACTGGGAGGCTGCAAGAGATTTTTTAATCCCAATTACAATAGGGTTAGGACTAGCCTTATTATCTGTTCTGGGATTAGTAATATACCTTATTGTAGTAACAGGTAAAAATCCAGAAGATGATGAAATTCACTTAAACTTTGTAGATAGGATTTATACTGAAATTTTGCTAGTTGGCTATATTTCTATTATGGGAATACTAGGATTAATATTTTCAGAAGTAGGCTTTTATACAAGTTTTAGAGAATGGACTCAAGATGGAAACTTACTATCTACAGAAATGATTAGCCTTGTTATTCTTAGCTTAATAGGTGGAATGGCTACTATTGTAACAGGGGTATTTTTACTTAGTATTACAAGAAGATTAAAAGCAAGAATGCTTTTAAAGGGGAGTTTAGTTTATAAGTTTTTCGATAGAATGGTTATTTTTTTAAGGGGCTTTATGGATGGAAGTCGTTTTGACAGGTTCCCTTTAACCAAGACCCTTCACCAAAGGCAAGTTACATTTGTAGCTGGAAGCTTTATTTTGGTCGTATTAACTTTTATATTTCTTTCTATACCCCCTCTTATGATCCTACCTCCAATACTTGAAATAGTATTAATTTATTGGTACTTTAAGTACAACAAGGAAACCTTTGAGGAGATAAATAAGGGTTTTGATGAGAGTTTAGAAGAACAAATGAAGTCTGAGAGAATGAAGGTAAATTTAGTTACAAATGTATCTCATGACTTAAAGACCCCCCTTACTTCGATTATTTCTTATTTAGACCTTTTATCAAAAGAAGACTTATCAGAGATTTCTAGAGATTATGTAAATATACTAATAAAAAAATCAGATATGCTTAAAAATATGGTTGCAGACTTATTTGACCTTGCTAAGACTACAAGTGGAGATATTAATTTAGACCTTGAGCCCATAGACTTAAAAAAACTTCTTGAACAAACCCTAGCAGACATGGAAGATAATATTAAAGACTCTAAAATGCAAATTAAAATTTCCCTACCTGAAGATCCCCTCATAATAAAGGCTGATGGGAAAAAACTATACAGGGTGGTACAAAATTTAATAGATAATGCCTTAAAGTACTCCCTTGAGGGGACAAGAATATATATTTACCTAGGGGAAAAAGAAAATATTGCAAGCTTAACTGTAAAAAACACTGCAAGCTATGAGATGAAATTTTCAAAAGAAGAAATCACACAAAGGTTTTACAGGGGGGAAGAAGCTAGGACAGGTGAAGGTAGTGGCCTAGGTTTATCTATAGCAGAAAGTTTTACAAGTGTTTCAGGTGGAAGTTTCCATGTAGAAGTAGATGGAGACCAGTTTAAGGTGACTATAAGCTTTAAAATTAATTAATCTTTGTTTAAAAATAAGGACCACAAAAAAAGAAATTTCTAAAAAGAGTTGACAGCCCTACAAGTTGTATGTTATTGTTCTTAACAAGCTAACTAAATAAAAATCCTCATCCCAATGGGTGAGGTAGAGGCGCGGTTTACTATTAGTACCATGACTGAGGACGGAATCCTATGAAGTCTTGTGAAAGGAGAAAATCGCCGAAGCTTTAGATACCAAAATCTACTGCTGGGTCTGCATCTAATAAATGCAGGACTGTCATCTTAGTATTGAGCTCGATACTTTGATGTTGTGCTATCTCACACTGAGCCAGAAGGGAGAGGAGTAATTAATCTTATCTTTAGCTTTGCTATACTAAGATTTACACCTAACTATTACCCGTTAGGTGTTTTTGTTTTTTTGAAGGTAAAGGGTAAAATAATTTGTAGGAGGAAAAGACATGAGTGATATTGTAAATAATGATTTAAATAATATAACAAGCGAGGTAACAGGATTTAAAAAAGAAATAAGTCTTTTTGGTGGGGTAAGTATCCTTGGAGGAATAATGGTTGGTTCAGGTATCTTTTACCTGGGTTCCTATGTACTTATGAGAACTAGAATGAGTTTAGGTTTGGCCCTATTAAGTTGGGTTATAGGAGGTTTGGTTTCCCTACTAGGAGGGATTTGCTATGCTGAACTTGGAGCATCTGACCCTAGGGCAGGTGGGTCTACTGTTTATTTAAACAAGGCTTATTCACCCCTTGTAGGATTTTTAAGCGGCTTTAATTCCTGGCTTATAGGAGGGCCTGGTTCTATTGCAGCTATAGCCATAGCACTTCCAACAGCACTTTTAAGTTTATTTCCCATGAACACCCTTGCAATAAAGGCAATTGCAATTTTATTAATTATAGGCTTAACTGCTGTAAACTATTTTGGAGTGAAGGCAGGTAGCAGGGTGCAAAATATATCTATGGTTGCAAAAATGGTACCCATTATTATAATTTTAGTTCTTGGCCTAAGCATGGGTAAGGTTACACCTAACTTGACCCTAATACCCCCAAGTGGAAGTACATCTTTTACATCGATGATAAGTATGATAGCTTTTGCTGTAGTTGCAACCCTTTGGGCATATGAGGGATGGACAAACTTAAATAGCGTGGCAGAAGAAGTAAAAAATCCAAAGAAGAACTTGCCGCTTGCAATCATAATTTCAATAGTTTCCATAACCCTACTTTATACCTTGTTTAATTATTCAATATATAAGGTTATACCCTTTAATGAAATTGAAACCTTAATTGGCAATGGAGAGTTTTACCTAGGAACCCATGCTGCTAAGAAGTTGATGGGTGAAATGGGAGGAATACTTGTAACAGCAGCTATGGTTATTGCAATGTTTGGTTCTTTAAACGGTTGCATCCTAGCATTTCCAAGAACCTATTATGCTATGAGTTTAGAAGGCCACTTTTTCAAAAGCTTTAAAAAGCTTCATGAAAAGCACAGGGTCCCATATGTAGCCATCCTAGCCCAAGCAGGTATATCAATAGCCCTAGTCTTATTAAGAGACTTAAACCAGCTAACTTCCCTAGTAATATTTTCTGGGATGATGTTTAATACCTTAAATGTCTTTGCTGTTGTAATTTATAGAAGAAAATTCCCGAACCTAGAAAGACCCTACAAGGTATTTTTATATCCCTTCACAGTTCTGTTAACAGTTTTAATATTTATAGGTTTACTTATAAATACTCTAATTGAAGATCCTGTGACATCATTAATTGGACTTGCAGTACCACTTATAGGGTTTTTCTTTTACAAGTATTTTGATAAAATAAACAAACAAACACAAAATATCTAAGGAGCTGGTCATATGAGAATTGTTTTAACAAATGGAAAGATATACCTAGAAAAAGATAAGTTTGCAGAGGCCTTATTAATAGAGGATGGGATAATATTACAAGTGGGAGAGACTAAAGAAATCTTAAATAATGCCTATGATAAAAAAGTTGACTTAGAAGGAAAAACCCTTATCCCAGGTTTAAACGACTCCCACCTTCATATAGCAAGTGTTGGAAGTGCTATGAATTCCTGTAATTTAAATAGTGCAAAATCAATTGATGATATTGTCAATATTGGTAGGAAGTTTATAAAAGACCATCCTGGCCTAAAGGTTTTACATGGAAGAGGCTGGAACCAAGATTATTTTAGCCAGGGTGAAAAGAGAATGTTAAATAGGTTTGATCTTGATAGGATATCAACAAGTATCCCCATTGCCTTTACTAGGGTTTGTGGCCACATGGCTGTTGGAAACTCAAAGGCAATTAATGACCTTAATTTAAATGAAGACTCTTATGTAGATGGAGGAGTTATAGAACTTGGGGATGATAATAAGCCAAATGGGGTATTTTGTGAAAATGCCATTCCCATTTTAAATTCCCTAATCCCTTCAAAGACAGATAGGGATATTGAAGAAGAAATACTTAAGGCAAGTCAATATGCTATAAGTATGGGTTTAACATCTATTCAATCTTGCGATATAGCAAAGGAAGATTCAAAGAGGATGTTTAATATAATCCATGAAATTTACAAGGAGGGTAAGACAAAATTAAGGTACTCCCACCAATTTAACTTTCAAGAAATTGATGATTTTAAAAACTATATAAATACAGAGTTTAAAGATGGTATCTATGATGAAAAGTTTTTATCAAGAGGAGTCCTTAAGCTATTTGTTGATGGGTCCCTAGGGGCAAGGACAGCTCTTATGAAAAATGAATATAATGATGAAAGAGGGAATCTGGGGGTCAGGGTCCTATCAGATGAAAATTTATATAACTTGTGCCACCTAGCAAGTTTAAATAATATTACAGTAATAACCCATGCTATTGGGGATGGGGCTATTGATGCAGTAATTAATGCTTATGAAAAGTGCATGGGAGAAAAGAAAAATCCTTTAAGGCATGGGATTGTCCATTGCCAAATTACTAGTCAGGAACAAATAGAAAGAATTGCTGATCTTAAGATACCTGTTATGTACCAACCAATCTTTCTAGATTATGATATGGATATAGTAAGAGACAGGGTTGGAGAAGAACTAGCTTTTACATCATATGCTTTTAATAGTCTATATCAGCTAGGAGGACTTATAAGCCTTGGAACAGATGCACCCGTTGAGGACTTAAACCCTTGGCACAACCTTCACCTTGCAGTTACAAGGAGCGGTCTAGATAATATGCCAAGAGAAGGCTTTTATCCACAAGAGAAAATGGACCTTTCAGATGCTATAGATGCTTACACATATGGGAGTGCCTACAATGAATTTAAGGAAGACCTAAAAGGCCGCATTAAGCCTGGTTACCTAGCCGACCTTATAGTCTTAGATAGGGATATCTTTACAATAGACCCCCATGAGATAAAGGATGTAAGGGTAGAAAAAACAATGATAGGTGGAGAATTTGTATTTGAAAAGTAAATAAAATATTTAAGGGGCTATCTTACTAGGTAGCCCCTTAGCTTTGTAAAAAATGAACTTTAGCCTGCTTGAAGCTTGAAGGCTTATCTTATATAAGATATTATAGAAGTAGGCTATTATAATAAACTTAAGCTAGGAGATAAAAATGAAAATTGCTATAATTGGTTATGGGGGAGTGGGTAGAGCTTTTACCTTACTTTTGAATGATAAAAAAGCTGACCTATTAAAGATAGGCTTAGATTTGCAAGTAAATTATATTATTGGACGAGTAGGGGGAGTTTATTCTAAGGAAGGAATACAAATTGAAGATTTAATGGAGTTTACAAAGAATAATAAAGACTTTACAGATTATCCAAACGGGGGGTCAAAGTCTTTAAACTTTGATGATATTATTAAAAATAAGGATATAGACCTAGTAGTTGAAACTACTCCTACAAATTTAGTGGATGGGGAGCCTGCTAATAACCATATACACAAGTCCCTAGAGGCGGGTTTTCATGTTGTCACAGGAAACAAGGGTCCCATTTTATTTAAATATAGAAAGTTAAAAGACCTTGCTATTAAAAATAAGGTCCAGCTTGGTATTGGGTGCACTACAGGTGGTGCCCTTCCATCTATAAATGCAGGTATCTTTGACCTAGCAGGTTCTAGGATAGAAAAAATTGAAGGGGTCTTAAATGGAACGACAAACTTTATAATTAAGACAATGGAAAGCCAACAAATTGAATATAAAGAAGCCTTAAGAATGGCACAAGAGCAAGGAATTGCCGAAAGTAATCCTAGCCTGGATGTAGAAGGACTTGATACAGCCACAAAAATTCTTATCCTTACAAATGTATTGCTAGATAAGGACTATAAGTTAGAAGATACTACCATAGAGGGGATAACAAACTTAAAAGTTTCAGATATAAACAAGGCCTTAGATGAAGGCAAAAAGTATAAGCTTATAGGAAGGGCCATAAGAAAAAAGGATGAAATGCTAATAAGTGTCCAACCAGAGAAAGTAAGTGCAGAAAGTCCATTTTACTATATAGATGGAAAGAATAAAGGATTAAGCTTTACAAGTGAAACACTTGGAGACTTGTTTATAATGGGAGGGGCTTCAGGGGTTATCCCAGCTGCAGCCTCCATATTAAGAGATATCATAAACATCCATAAGGGAAACAAAGTAACTTAAAATAAAGGGAGGAAATAAGATGGCGTTTTTTAAAATTAAAGGAGTAATACCACCAATGATTACACCATTTTCAGAAAATGGGGATGTAGATTATGATAAGCATATTCATAATTTAAAAGAGTGGAATAAACACGACCTAGCAGGCTATTTAGTCCTTGGGTCAAACAGTGAAACTGTTTATTTAAGTGAGGAAGAAAAGTTAAAATTAATAGAAGTAACCGTTAAGAACAAGGCTAAGGATAAGCTTGTTATGGTAGGGACAGGAATGGAATCAACTAGGGCTACCATAGAATTAACAAATAAGGCTGCTAAGCTAGGAGCAGACTGTGCCTTGTTAATTACCCCATTTTACTACACAGAAAAAATGAACGACCAAGCCTTAATCAATTATTATAGTGAAGTTGCAGATAAGGTAGATATTCCTATACTTATTTACAATGTAACAAAGTATACTCATGTAAACATATCTCCACAGGCTGTAGAAGTATTGGCAAAGCATCCAAATATTATTGGGATGAAGGATAGCTCAGGTAGCATTCCACAACTTGTTCAATTTAAGGCAGCAATAAAGGGTCAAGATTTTAATCTTTTAGTAGGAACTGCATCAGCTTGGTACCCTGCCCTTACACTGGGCATTGAAGCATCTATAATGGCCCTTGTCAACTGTTGTCCGGGAGAATGTGTGGATGTACAGAAGGAATATGATAATGGTAATGATGAAAAGGCAAGAGAAGTATATGAAAGAGTATTTCCTGTAAACTCAGCTGTAACAGGAAAATTTGGCATAGCAGGCTTAAAATACGCTTGCGATTTACTTGGTTTTCAAGGTGGATATGTAAGAAAACCAATGTTACAGATTACAGAAGATGAAAAAACAGCCTTAAAAGAAATTTTATCAAAAGCTCAAGTATTATAAATAAAAATGCTTAAATCCATATTAGGATTTAAGCATTTTTTCTATACTTTTTAGAAAGGTCTTTCCCTATATAATTTTATCTCTTGGGTTAAGAGGGGGAGGATTTCAAGTGCATCTCCTACTAGGCCAACATTGGCTACTCCAAAGATTGCTGCATCAGGGTCCTTGTTTATAGCAATTATATAATCTGATTTTTCCATACCAGCAAGATGCTGTACTGCACCTGAAATACCACAAGCTATATAAACCTTAGGTCTTACTGTCTTACCAGTTTGGCCAACTTGGTGGTCTTTATCTATAAAGCCCTTGTCAACAGCCCCTCTAGATGCTCCTACAACAGCTCCTATCATATCAGCACATTCTCGTAGGACATCGAAGTTATCGCCCACCCCACGACCGCCTGATAGGATTATATCAGCTTTTGTGATATCCACAGCCATGATTTCTCTCTTTAAGACATCAACAAGCTTAACCTTATCTTCAATACCATCTATTTGAACTTCTCTTTTATCAATGACAAATTCCCTAGTCTTATCTTTTTTAATTCTCTCCATAACCCCAGGCCTAATAGTAGTCATTTGAGGTCTTTTAGTTTCATTTATAATAGTCCCAAATAAATTACCACCAAAGGCTGGTCTTGTTACATAAAGAAGAGATGAATCTTCATTTTCTGGGTCAAAAGCTAGTTTAGTAGCATCTGCAGTAAGTCCTGTATCAGATCTTGCTGCTATTCTAGGTGCTAAGTCTCTTCCCATAACAGTTGCAGGGATAAGGATAATATCTGGCTTGTCACTTTCTATAAAGTCCATAAAAAGCGAAGTAAAGACTTCTGTACTATAGTGGTTTATTTTATCATTATGAAGATAAACTACCCTGTCAGCCCCGTAATGGCCAGCTGATTCAATTAACTCATCACTATAGTTTCCTATAATAATTGCAACGACCTTATAGTTTATAGATGGCCTATCCTTTACAAGTCTAACAGCTTCTCCTAGTAACTCAAGAGAGGAATCATAAATTTTACCATCTCTTTCTTCACAAAAAACATATATATCTTTATATTCAGCTATATTCATCTTAGATTCCCCCTTATTTGCCAATGAAATTCATATCTAAGAGAATTTCGGCAACCTTTCTAGCAGATGCTTTTCCATCAAGATGGAGAACATCTAAATTTTGGTGAACTTCTTTTGTAAAAGTCTTTTTAACCTTAGTAGGAGACCCCTTAAGTCCAATAATTGTTGGGTCTATATTTAAATCACTAAGGCCAACAGTTTTAATGTCCTTTTCAAAGGAATGGGATATTCCCCTTACATGCATATATCTTGGCTTTGCTATTGTAGATAGGGTAGTAATAACACAAGGTAGGGTGCATTCTAAAACCTCATAAGTATTTTCAAGGGCTTTTTTAACCACTATCTTATTTTCATTAAATAGAATAACATCATCAACATAAGTTATTTGAGGGATGCCTAGTTTTTCAGCTGTTTGAGGGCCAACCTGGGCAGTGTCTCCATCTATTGCTTGTCTACCTGCTATTATTAAATCATACTGAATTTGCTTTATATAGGCAGCAAGGGTGTTAGAAGTAGCCCAAGTATCTGCACCAGCAAAAGCCCTATCACTTATAAGAACCCCATCATCAGCCCCCATAGCAAATAATTCTCTTAGCATATTTTTAGCTTGAGGTGGGCCCATGGTAATACAAGTTACTTTTGCACCTGTCTTTTCTTTTAACCTAAGTGCCATCTCAAGACCAGCAAGGTCATCTGGATTTGTTATAGTAGGAACTCCTTCTCTAATAAGGGTACCTGTTTCTTTGTCTACTTTCATTTCTGTTGTATCTGGAACTTGTTTAAGTAATACTAATATATTCATAATCCACCTCCATTATCTAAGAACAGAACTAGCGATAACCATCTTTTGAACTTCAGAGGTACCCTCGTAAATCTCAGTTATTTTTGCATCTCTAAACATTCTTTCAACCGGATAATCTCTTGTGTAGCCATAACCACCATGAAGTTGTATAGACTTTGTAGTTACTTCCATAGCAACTTCTGAGGCAAATAACTTAGCCATTGCAGCTTCTGTTGCAAAGTTATACTTCTTATCCTTCATATAGGCAGCCCTATAGACCAGTAGTCTAGCAGCATCCACTTTAGTTTGTAAATCAGCTATTGTAAACTGGGTATTTTGAAAGGCTGAAATAGGTCTTCCAAATTGCTTTCTTTCCTTAACATACTTTACAGCTTGGTCTAGGGAACCTTGAGCTATACCAAGTGCTTGGGCAGCAATACCTATCCTACCCCCATCTAAGGTTTCCATGGCAATTCTAAAGCCCTTTCCAACTGGTCCAAGTAGGTTTTCTTTAGGGACCATAATATCTTTAAATATTAGCTCAGTTGTTGAAGAACCCTTAATTCCAAGCTTGCTTTCTGTTTTACCTATTGAAAAACCTTCCATGTCCTTATCTATAATAAAGCATGAAATACCCCTGTTGCCCTTAGACTTATCTGTCATAGCAAATACAATATAAGTACTTGCATAGCCACCATTAGTTATAAATATCTTTGTACCGTTTATCCTGTAAAAATCGCCTTCATCAATTGCAACTGTTTGTTGGGTTGCTGCATCTGTTCCTGCATTTGGTTCAGTAAGGCCAAATGCTCCTAGTTTTTCCCCACTTGCTAGGGGAATTAAGTATTTTTGCTTTTGCTCTTCACTTCCATAAGTATAAATGGGATTACATCCTAGAGATGTATGGGCAGATAAAATAACCCCAGTAGTTCCACATACTTTCGATAATTCTTCCACAGCTAGGATATAAGATAGGGTATCCCCATCAGACCCACCGTATTTACTTTCAAAGGGTATCCCCATCATTCCAATTTCTGCCATCTTCTTAACCGTTTCTTCAGGAAATCTTTCTTCCTCATCAATTTCAGCAGCTATTGGCTCAACTTCATTGATTGCAAACTCTCTAAAAAGCTTTTTCATCATAGCTTGTTTTTCACTAAGATCAAATTTCATTCCTTCGTTCAAATTTTTCCACTCCTTTATATGTTAATATTTTCACATTGCTTTACAAAAAAATATAAGCATTTACGATACCTACAGTATCTATTATAAAACAATTAAAATATAAATCAATAGTAAATAGGAATTATTGTCAAAATAATATCAAATTATTTAGTAAGAAAAGAAATTACAATAAAAAATGAAGTCACTTGCTAAAAGATAGCTTGCGACTTCATTTTAAAAGTAGAAATACTCACTTACACATTAAATCTAAAAAGAACTACATCCCCATCTTGCATTATATACTCTTTTCCTTCTATCCTAACTAAACCTTTTTCCTTAGCTGAAGTAGTGTTACCTCCATGGGCCATAAGGTCATCAAAATGTATAACTTCAGCCCTTATAAAGCCTCTTTCAATATCAGAGTGGATTTTGCCAGCTGCTTGTTGGGCAATTGTATTTTTCTTAATAGTCCAAGCCCTTGTTTCCATAGGACCAGCTGTTAAAAAGCTAATAAGACCAAGGAGTCTATAACTTGCCCTTACTAGTTTATCAAGACCGGATTCTGATATTCCAAGGTCACTTAAAAACTCTGATCTTTCTTCTTCTGGCAGTTGTGAAATTTGTTCTTCTATTTCTGCACTTACTACAACAACCTCTGCATTTTCAGACTTGGCAAAGTCTTTAACCTTATCCACATAAGGATTTTCATCTATGGAAGAAACATCATCTTCTGAAATATTGGCAATATAGATAATTGGTTTTGAACTTAACAAGGTAAATGAATTTAAAAGGACTTGTTCTTCAGGGCTTAAATCCAGCGTTCTTAAGGACTTGCCTTCTTCAAGGACCCTTATGCACCTTTTAACTAGGTCTAGTTCAGCTAGGAAAGACTTATCAGCCTTGGCAACCTTTTCAGTTTTAGCTAATCTTCTTTCTAGGAGTTCTAAATCTGAAAGCATTAGTTCAATGTTTATAATTTCTATATCCCTTAAGGGGTCAATATTACCAGAAACATGGACAACATCATCATTTTCAAAACACCTGACCACATGGACAATAGCCTCAACTTCTCTGATATGGGCTAGGAACTTATTTCCAAGGCCTTCCCCCCTACTTGCCCCTTCTACAAGACCAGCTATATCATAAAACTCAATAACAGCTGGAACAATTTTCTTTGACTTATATATTTCTGCTAGCTTGCCAAGCCTCTCATCTGGTACTGGAACTACTCCCACATTTGGTTCTATTGTACAAAAAGGGTAGTTTGCTGCCTCTGCCCCTGCATGAGTAATGGCATTAAAAAGTGTACTCTTTCCTACATTAGGTAGGCCTACTATTCCTAATTTCATATAACAATTCCTTTCTAAGAATATAAATTTTTCTAACTTAAATTTTGCTCTAAAGTGAAATTATACATTAAGTATGAAACTTGTGCAATATTTAAACTTTCTTATATTATTATACCACTAAAAGCTAAAAAGTTACGGGAAAAGTCTAAATCTTGTAATGTATCTACTTTTGGTATAAACTAATAATAATAGTTTAATTGGAGTGATATATATTGGAAGAAATAAAAAATAAAATAGCAGGGGATGGTTGTGAAATCCTAGTCCCCTTTAATGAAAGAAAAACCCTTAAGGAAATCGAAAGAAGTCTTATCAAGGGCTATAGGAAGCATATTTGGACCAAGTTTATAAAGGCAATTAAAGAATATAACTTAATTGAAGATGGAGATAAAATTGCAGTTGCCATTTCAGGTGGCAAGGATAGCTTGCTAATGGCAAAATTATTTCAAGAATTAAAGAAAAATGGAAGGCAAAACTTTGAAGTTGAATTTATTGCAATGGACCCAGGATATCACCCTGATATACGGGAACTCTTAGAAGAAAACTGCAAGTTTTTAGAAATCCCAGTCCACATATATGAGGCAAATATATTTGAAGTTGCAGATAAGATAGCAAGTGATTACCCCTGCTATATGTGTGCAAGGATGCGAAGGGGGGCCCTATATGGGAAGGCAGAGGAGTTGGGTTGCAATAAGCTTGCCCTAGGCCACCACTACAATGATGTTATTGAAACTACCATGCTAAACCTTTTATGTGCGGGTAACTTTAAAACGATGATGCCAAAATTAAGGGCAAAAAACTTTGAAAACATGGAATTAATTAGGCCTCTTTATTTAGTAGAAGAAATGTATATTGAAAGATGGATTAGAAATGCAGGCATTTGGCCTTTAAACTGTGCATGCATGGTAGCGGCTAAAAAGATTGGAAATAAGAGACATGAAATAAAAGAACTTATTTCTAGTTTAGAAGGGAACTTTAAAAATGTCGATAAGTCAATTTTTAAGGCCAGCGAAAATGTCAATATGGATGGGATCCTAGGATGGGATAAGGATGGAGAAAAGCATTCTTTCCTAGATGAATATTAAAGGCAAATAAATTTATATAAAGAAGGGTTAAAATGAAGTATACACCTATGCAGTTTATTAAGGTAATTATTGGTTTGTTTATTTTTGCAGGGGGCATAGTATTAACTATCAATGCTAATCTAGGTCTTGCCCCATGGGATATATTCCACCAGGGTCTTGCAAAAACTCTAGGTATAACAATGGGTAGTGCAAATATTTTAGCTGCAGTTTTTATTGTTTTGCTTGATGTAATTTTAGGTCAAAATATTGGTTGGGCAACCCTAATGAACATGATACTTTTCGGGGCCTTTATTGACCTTATCATGCTTAATAATTTACTTCCTGTAGCTAGTAGCTTTACAGCAGGTGTAATCTTTATCCTACTTGGACTCTTAGTCCAAGGCTATGGTTGTTATATTTATGTTTCTGAAGGCATAGGTATAGGACCAAGAGATGGACTAATGTTTGTCTTAACAGAAAAAACAGGTAAAAGCGTAAGACTTATAAAGTCCCTAATTGAAATTGTTGCAATAATAGTAGGGGTAATACTAGGAGGAAGATTTGGTATTGGTACAATTATTTTGGCAATAGCAGGAGGACCAATTTTTCAATTTGCCTTTAGGACAGTAAAATTTGATTCAAGTAAAGTTAGCCACCATTTTATCAGTGATGATTTAAAACTTTTAAACAACAGATAAGACAAGAGGGACAGGTTCCTTGTCTTAACAAAACACCATTGAGGATTCCCATGGTGTTTTGTTTTTGTAAACTTATAT
>CAZSLV010000050.1:0-13857 GCA_964607545.1 uncultured Gudongella sp.
CAATTAATTTAGTTGCTCGTTCTAATTGCTTGTTTCTAATCTTTCTATGATAATCCCTGTACTTCAAAGAGTAAGTTACAATAAGTTTTTGTTCTAATCCATCTTCTTTTATCCAGCGCTCTTTGTAAAAGATGTCTAATTTATATTTTTCATAAGTATTCTCATCCTTATCAAGTAATCTGATATCAAATTTTTTATCTTTGCCTGGAAGATTCCAACCTGTAGGTTCAAGAGCCCATTCTTTTAAGTAAGCTTTTAATTTCTTTACAGATTGGGTTGTAATAAAGGCTCTACCGTTCTTGTTGTTAAACTTACGATTGTCAATTGAAGATAATCCAGCATCTGTACATACAATAAATTTTGATAATTCAAAGTCTTTTAAAATTTTCTCTTCTAATGGTTTAAGAGTTTTTTGTTCGTTAGTATTACCATTATGGATATTAAATGCTAAAGGAATACCATCTCCATCCATAAACAACCCCATTCCTACAATAGGATTAGGTTTATGATCCTTACTGTATCCATATTGTTTAAGACCATCTTCCTCTTCTATTTCAAAGAAATAGTTGGTGCAGTCATAGTAAAGGATGTGGTCATTTCTTTTAGATATAGCCAAGCTGTTTTGATAAAGCTCAGATTGAATAAAATCAGTTTCTTTAGCAATAACCTCTAGAGCACGATAAACATGTTGCAATTCAAATTCAGGTTGTTCTAAAAGTTTCTTAGAATCTTGATAGGTACTAAGTTTTGAAGAAGGAAAAAGAATTCTGCCATAAATTAACCTAGAGAGAATAGAATCAAGATCAAAAGTAAATTTATACTTTGAAGAAATATCCTTGCTAATATTATGTAGTCCTAATTGATGATAAAGTTGTTGTAAAAACAGATAACCGCCATTAAAAGATCTTTGGGTACCTTTTTCAATTTGCGTTGATTGACTGTACTTTACTAAAACATCTCTATTTTGCTCTTTTTCCTTTTTGTTTAATTCATCAATGTATTCTTTTGCCCATTCAATAGGATCTTGTCCATTTAACTTTTCTTCTAATTCCTTAAGGGTTCCCAGTTTTTCAACAATTCTAGTGGTACGTTTGTTTTTTTCAGTGACATCCTCAATAACATAAAGAGAAGTAGAATTTTTAGATTTTGAAAATGATAATCTCATAAGAACAATCCCTCCAATCCCTTATATTATAACACACTACGATAAACTACGCAATATTTATTTTTGAAATTTGACAAAAAAATAAAGCCTTTCCAATGGCTTCAGCGATTATTTTATTATGAAAGTGTCAAAGACCCGATTCAAAATATGAAGTTAAAAGTAAAACCCAATTAATAAAAATTAGGGAAGATAGGGCCTAGGCTTTTAAAATCCAAATTAATTTGACAAAAACCTCCTATGTGCTATAATTAAATTTAATTAAATCAAGCTTTGATAAGACCTAGTAGGTAAGGATAACCTTTAAGAGAGCCAGTGGGTGGTGGGAATTGGCAGGGGAAATTACTGAATCCAGCTTTGAGCTATTTTGCTTTTTGAGTGAGTCTATTAGACTAACTAGGGTGGCAACGCGGGTAACTCTCGTCCCTATATTATGGGGATTTCGAGAGTTTTTTTATTTTTTATAAAATAAGGAGGGTTATTATGTTAGATATTAAGCGAGTAAGGATGGACTTTGAAGGAGTAGAAAAGGCGCTTTCAAAAAGGCATGGAAATTACCCATTAGAAGAAGTTGTAAAGATGGATGAAAAAAGAAGGGGCCTTTTAGTTAAGGTAGAAGAAAAAAAAGCTGAGCAAAACAAGGTTTCAAAACAAATTCCCCAGCTTAAAAAAGAGGGTAAGGATGTCACAGAAGTTTTTGAAAGCATGAAGGAATTATCAGATGAAATAAAGGAAATAGACATAGAAGTAAAGGAACTAGATGATAAAATTAAGGAAAGCTTGCTAGAAATTCCAAATACCCCTCATGAAACAGTAGCAGAGGGAGATTCTGATGAAGATAATGTAGAAATGAGAAAATATGGAGTTCCAAAGGACTTTGCATATAATCCAAAACCCCATTGGGATATAGGAGTCGACTTAGATATTCTTGATTTTGAAAGGGCAAGTAAAATTTCTGGGGCTAGATTTAGTTTATTTAAAGGAAAAGGCGCAACTTTAGAAAGGGCAATAATTGGGTTTATGCTAGATTTACACACACAAGACCATGGATATACAGAAATGTCTACCCCATTTATGGTAAATAGGGATAGCATGATAGGAACAGGCCAGCTTCCAAAGTTTGAACATGACATGTTTCATGTCCCAAGTAAAGACTTTTTCCTTGTTCCAACAGCAGAAGTTCCTCTTACTAATATGTTAAGAGATGAAATTATTAGTGAAGAAGACCTTCCAATATATTACACTGCCTATACACCTTGCTTTAGACAAGAAGCAGGCTCAGCGGGAAGGGATACAAGGGGCCTAATAAGAAATCACCAGTTTGACAAGGTGGAGTTAGTAAAGTTTGCTAAACCAGAAGATTCATATGAGGAACTAGAAAAACTAACAAAAAATGCCGAAGAAGTATTAAAACTACTAGAAATACCCTATAGGGTTATGATGTTAAGTACAGGAGACCTAGGTTTTTCTTCTGCTAAAACCTATGATGTGGAAGTATGGATGCCAAGCTATGGTAGGTATGTAGAAATATCAAGCTGTAGTAATTTTGAAGACTACCAGGCCAGAAGGGCTAATATTAAGTATAGGAAAAAGGATGGGGGTAAGGTAGAATACCTTCATACTCTAAATGGGTCTGGGCTTGCAGTGGGGAGAACTTTTGCAGCTATCTTAGAAAACTATCAGCAAGAAGATGGGTCTGTCCTAATACCAAAAGTTCTACAAAAGTATATGAATGGCTTGGAAAAGCTAACTAAGTAGATCAATAATTTTTAAAAAATATAATCTGATTATTTTGCTACTTGCATAATTTTATTTTGAAAAAGTTAACTTTTAGAGTATTAAATAAATTACTATGGCATAAATTTAAATTTTACGATATAATGAATTTACAAGTTGTCCAAAAAACGAATCAGGCAACTGCAAAGTAGTATAAACTAAAAGGGGGATTAATATGAACAGAAAAACATTATCATTATTATTAGTTTTTGTACTTTCACTTGCAATGCTAGCAGGATGTAGTCCAGCTGCACCAGCTGAACCAGAAACACCTGCAGAAACTCCAGCAGAAACTCCTGCAGAAGAACCAGCAGAAGAGCCAGCAGAAAATGTATTTATATCAGTTGCAACTGGGGGAACAGGCGGAACTTATTACCCACTTGGTGGAGCTATTTCAAAGATATTTAACGATAACATACCAGGGGTAAATGCTAACGCACAATCAACTGGAGCATCAGCAGAGAACGTAAACCTTGTATCACAAGGTGAAGCTGAATTAGGATTTGTACAAAACGACGTTACTTACTATGCATGGACAGGAACTGAAACTTTTGATGGTCAAACTCCTATTAAAAACATTAGGGGAATGGCAATGTTGTATCCTGAAGTAATTCAAGTTATAGCAACTGCTGACTCAGGAATTACAAACATAGCTGATTTAAAAGGTAAAAAAGTAGCAGTTGGAGCTCCAGGCTCTGGAACAGAAGTAAATGCAAGACAAATATTAGCAGCTTATGGAATGACCTATGATGATTTAGGAAAAGCAGATTATTTATCATTTAATGAAGCAGCAGACCAACTTAAAAACAAACAAGTTGACGCAGCTTTTGTAACAGGTGCTCTTCCAACATCAGCAGTAACAGAAGTAACTCAAACAGCAGATATAGTAGTAGTACCAATGGATGCTGATAAGATTGCAGCTTTAGCAGCTGACTATCCATTCTACACAGAAGTTATGATAGGAAAAGATAACTACAAGGGTATGACAGGAGATGTTGTATCTGCAGCTGTAATGGCAATGCTTATAGTTCCAGAAGAACTAAGTGAAGATTTAGTTTACAATATGACTAAGTCTATGTTTGAGCAAAGACAAGTTATCATAGACACTCATGCAAGAGGAAATGATATTAAATTAGAAACAGCCCTTGCAGGAATGCCAATTGACCTTCATTCAGGAGCTCAAAAGTACTATGATGAGCAAGGAGTTAAGTAGTATAAATAAGAAAAATATGAAAGGTACTGATAGTATCAGTACCTTTCCCTTATCAAAATTTAAATTGCTATTATCTTTTATAATTATTTTAACTATTATTTCTCTCTACCCAGTGCAAGTACTCTATGCTAGGGATATGTGGACCAAAGACACCTTAAAAACTTGGTTACTACCAAGGGATAAGACATTTTCCATCATGTACACCCACTCAGTTGAGCGTACTCCAGTTTGGGAAACGTATTCAGTAAATGAGGATGAGATAATTTTAATAGAGACAATATTTCAATCTTATGGGGCAGGGCTTCCTGCAACATCACCCTATGATTTCGATATAGTTGAAAATGGATTTAGGTTATACAATATAAACCAAGTTATGCCTAATTTAATATACAGAACTGGTGCAGTTAGGGCAAATCACGAACTTCTAATAGGAGATAAATCCTATCCATTTTTAAAGTTTTCGAAACCCACAGAAGGGGTAAAGTTTGAAACCCGAAGTATGACTTTTATATCCTATTTAGCAAAGGAGGGTTTATATTGACAGATGATAAATTAAATGACATCGATGAGAAAAAAGAAGAACCAACATTTCAAGATGTAATAGATGAACTAGAAGAAGAATCAATAATTAAGGCGGAAAAAGACGTAGACTCCTTAATGGAAGAGTTCGACAAGGAAACATCCAGACTTAGAAAATTACAGGGGAATATAGCTAAGGCAGTAATGTTTATTGCAATAGGAATGTCCCTTTTTCACTTATATACAGCAGGATTTGGAACACTGCTTTCTTACAGACAAAGGTCCCTACATATTATTTTGGCATTTGTTATAGGATTATTCCTTTATCCTGCAAGTAAAAAATCAAGTAAGGTTAAACCTGCTATATTAGACTATGTTTTAATGACAGCAGCAGTTGTGGTCTTTGGATATATTTTCTTATTCCCAGAACAAATGGCCCTTAAAGGTGGAAATGCAACCACCCTTGATTTAGTATTTGGAGTTATAGCAATACTTTTAACCCTTGAAGTAACAAGAAGGGTAGTTGGACCAGAACTTCCAATTGTTGCAGCTGTATTTTTACTCTATGCTTACTTTGGACCCCAAATGCCAGGCATACTAGCCCACAGAGGATTTTCTTTAACAAGAATTGTTTCCCATATGTACATGGGACTTGAGGGAATAATGGGTATTCCTATTGGTGTATCTGCAACCTTTGTATTCTTATTTATCCTATTTGGGTCCTTCCTAGATAAGACAGGGGTAGGAAAATTCTTTATTGATATGGCCTTTGGACTTACAGGTCACCTTAAGAGTGGTCCAGCAATGACAGCAGTTGTTGCCAGTGGTTTTATGGGATCAATTTCAGGTTCTTCAGTTGCAAATACAGTAACAACAGGAGCCTTTACAATACCACTTATGAAAAAAACAGGCTACAAGCCATACTTTGCAGGGGCAGTAGAAGCAGCAGCTTCAACTGGAGGACAAATCATGCCTCCTGTAATGGGTGCCGCAGCCTTTATCATGGCTGAATTTACAGGTATATCCTACTTACAAATAATAATTGCAGCAGCTATACCAGCTGTTTTATACTATTTTGCAGTTGGAACAATGGTCCACTTAGAAGCTTCTAAACTTGGTTTAGTTGGACTACCAAGAGAAAAGCTTCCAAAGGTAGGCAAGTTATTACTTACAAGAGGGTTCTTATTAATACCACTTGCAGCTGTAATATACTTTTTAATATCTGGAAACACACCAACCCTTGCAGCATTTAAGGCTATAATAATATCTGTTGTTGTAGCTATTATTGCAACCTTGGTTAGAAGGGACAAGTCCTTTACAATTAAAGACTTTTTTGGAGCATTAGAAGCGGGAGCAAAGGGCTCAGTTGGAGTAGCTTGTGCATGCGCAAGTGCAGGTATGATAGTTGGAGTAGTAACCTTAACTGGACTTGGCTTAAGATTAGCTGAAATTATTGTTACAGTTGCCCAAGGAAACTTACTTCTTACCTTATTCTTTACCATGATTGCTTCTATAATACTTGGAATGGGGCTACCTACTACTGCAAAGTATATTGTACTTGCAACAATGGCAGTGCCAGCGCTTATAAAATTAGAAGTAAACCTTATGAGTGCACATTTATTTATACTTTACTTTGGAGTTATAGCTGATATTACACCACCGGTTGCCCTAGCCGCCTATGCAGGGGCAGGTATAGCTGGAGCTAACTCCATGAAGACGGGTTTCCAGGCGGTTAAGATAGCCTTAGCAGCCTTTATAGTCCCCTATATATTTGTAATCAACCCTGCCCTTATAATGGTAGATGAGGTAGTTGGTTCTACTGTAGTCTTCTTACCATTTATCCAAGCCCTACCTGTAGTTGTATCTGCAGTTATAGGTATACTATGCTTGGCAAGTGCAGTCCAAGGTTACTTGATAGATAAGACTAATATTATTGAAAGAATACTCTTAGCTATAGCAGCCCTAAGCCTTTTAAACCCAGGCCTAGTTTCAGATGCTATTGGTCTAGCAGTCTTAATAGGTGTTTATGTAATACAAAAAGCAGCAATCAAGAAAAAACAAGCTTTAGTATAAATTTAAGGGCTGGTTTACCAGCCCTTTATATATTTTAAAAAAGATTCCATAAAAAATTGACAAATGCCTGATAAAACTGTAAAATAATTATTGTGACTTGCACCCGTAGCTCAGTCGGATAGAGCAGTGCCCTCCTAAGGCATGTGCAGGGGTTCGATTCCTCTCGGGTGCACCATTTAAGGAGATTTTCATGGATAATTTTTATATGAAACAAGCGATAAAAATTGCAAATACCAGCACCTACGATGTTCCTGTAGGTGCTGTAGTTGTATATAAAGATAAAATAATAGGTCAAGGTTACAATATGAGGGAAGCTTTAAAAGATCCAACAGCCCATGCAGAGATAATAGCTATAAAAGAAGCTAGCAAGTACTTAGGTACTTGGAGATTAGTTGACTGCACCCTCTATGTGACCCTAGAGCCATGCGCCATGTGTGCTGGTGCAATTGTCAATGCTAGGATTCCAAGGCTTGTAATAGGAACTAGGGACCCCAGGTTTGGATGCTGTGGTTCAGCCATGGACCTAACAAACACTGACAAGCAAAATCACAAGGTGGAAGTTAGTTTTGGCACAATGGAAGAAGAATCTAGGGAATTATTACAAGGCTTTTTTAAAGACTTAAGAAAGGCTAAGGAAAAAAGCTGAAATACCTTGATATACTCTCTAAATGACAGAGGCTTAATACTTAGGATGCTAACGCACTACAAGTTACATGGATAGAAAGTATATAGATTGTGTTTTAGATTTGATGAAATAAAAACTTAAGCAAATACAAAGTTTTTTTCAAAGTCAAAAATAGGAGGAAATTAGGTATGGCTAAACTAAAAAAACAAGAAGAACAAGAATTAAAAGCCTATTTTTTGCCGAGGGGCTTTGCAATAGATAATCTTCCAAATGAACCACTAGATAGTCTTAAAACTTGGATTGTGGAATTTAAAGCGGATAAATACAGCGCCTTATTTCATCTTGGTTTTTCAAAAAAACAGGAATGGTTTTCACCTTCAATAGACTATCTCCATCATATTACAGAAATATTAATAAAAAAACTAAGTCAAGAGTCTAAAATTGAAATAAATAGAGAAAAAGTAGAAGTATTTTTGTTAGAGGATGAGATTTATCAACTTAAAGAAGAGCTACCATTTGTTATCGGGATGGAATATGTTGACGATGAATGGATCTTTAAAATATGGGATGACCTACTAAGTGTATTTAAGCTCGAAATTAAAAATTATGATGGAAGCGTTGCAAGGTATTTTGCTGAATACAATGCGAATATAAATGTTGTAGGTAGGGTATTCTTTCACTTGGTTGAAAATAATGAAGACAAGTATCCATTTGCCTTTATGGCAACTTATTCGACAAAGACAGTTAAGAGTAAAAAAGCTATGCATACACCTTTAAAAAACGGTTTAAAAGAATTCAGTGGAGATGAGAAGAAGTTGCTTTCTCTTATTTCAACAGTCATCAGGGCAGCAGAAAAAAGTTCATTTATATCAGAATTATTGGAAAGTGGAGAACTGTTTTCTCCACTTAAGCTAACAGCTGAGGAAGCATATATTGTTTTAAGTGAAATCAAAATGTATAAAGAGGCTGGAATAATGTGTAGGGTTCCAGATTGGTGGCGTAAGAGTAGTAATTCACTTCGGTTGTCTGTTATGGTTGGAGAAAAAGAACCGTCAAAAGTTGGATTAGAAGCGATTATGGACTTTTCGCCGTTCTTATATATAGGACAAGAGAAAATATCAGAAGAAGAATTAAGAGATTTTTTAAACATGGCAGAAGGTTTGGTTCAATATAAGGGCAAATGGGTCGAAATAAACAAAAGTAAATTACAAACTGTGCTAGAGGCTTTTGAAAAGGTAAAAAACCTGACAGAAGATGGGCACTTATCTCTTGGTCAAGCAATGAGACTAGAATTAAATATGAATAAGTTACTAGATACTTCAGCTGATGAAATAGATATATCTGTATCAAATGGACAATGGTTAAGAAGGATGAAACAAAGCTTGATTCAACCTTCTTTAATTCAAGAGATTAGTATCGAACCTTCTTTTACCGCAACATTAAGAGAATATCAAGAAAATGGTTATCATTGGCTTAGCAAGATGTCTCAATTTGGGTTTGGTGCGTGTTTGGCTGATGACATGGGACTTGGTAAAACAGTTCAGGTAATTGCTTTTTTAGAATACCATAGGATCCACAAGGGTGGTCAGGTACTTCTTATTCTTCCAGCTTCACTTATTGGAAATTGGCAGAAAGAAATTGAAAAATTCGCTCCACAAATGACCTATCAGATACTTCATAAAAGTGATTCAAAAGCTTCAGAAACTCTCCAAATCCTGGATGGGAAATTCCTATATATAACTACCTATGGGATGGCAGTTAGATTGGAAACCCTAAAAGACAAGAGATGGGATTGTTTAATTTTAGATGAAGCACAAGCTATAAAAAATCCAGGAACCAAACAGACCAAGGCTATCAAAGAAATACCTGCCAAGATGAGGATTGCAATGACTGGAACACCAATTGAAAACCGCTTAAGTGACTTGTGGTCATTGTTTGACTTTTTAAACAAAGGATTGCTTGGAACAACAAGAGAATTTAAGGACTTTACAAAAACTCTTGCTGATGATGCGACAGGCTATGCTAGGCTACGAAAAATGATTCAACCCTTTATGCTTAGAAGGTTAAAAACCGATAAAAGTATTATAGCTGATTTACCCGATAAATTGGAAATAAAGGTCTATACCACTTTATCCAAGAAACAAATTGTCCTATATAAAGAGCTTATCAAAGAGATTTCAGAAAAAATAGAAGACACAGAAGGAATACAGAGGAAAGGGATTGTATTAGCCAGTATTATGAAATTCAAGCAAATCTGTAATCATCCAGACCAATACTTGGGTAGAGAAGAATTCAAACCAGAACAAAGTGGAAAGTTTGAACAACTAAGAGAAATATGTGAAACAATACACGAGAAAAGAGAACGAGTTATTGTTTTTACACAATTTAAAGAGATGACAGAACCAATTTCAGACTTTCTAAGTGGTATATTCTCAAAACAAGGATTTGTGCTTCATGGAGGAACTCCAGTGAAAAAAAGAAATGAGATGGTAGAAGAGTTTAATGGAGAGGAATACATACCTTATATGGTGCTTTCTCTTAAGGCTGGTGGGGTTGGGCTTAACCTGACTACAGCTAACCATGTAATACATTTCGACAGATGGTGGAATCCAGCAGTTGAAAACCAAGCGACAGACAGGGCATTTCGAATCGGTCAGACAAAGAATGTAATGGTCCACAAATTTGTTACAAAAGGAACTATTGAAGACAAAATAGATTCAATCATTGAAGACAAAATTAAATTGTCAGCCGATACCTTAGCAAGTGGTGGGGAACAATGGATTACAGAATATAATAATGAAGAGCTTATGAAAATATTTACTTTGGGAGATGATTTATAATGAGTTATTATGGTTACCCCAAGCAGCCAAGTGTTGCAGAAAAAAAGGCCAAGGCAGATAAAAGTCTCCAGAAACTCAAAAAGAAAAATCCAGATATAGAACCCGTAATAATTGAGGGGAGTAAATTGGTAAAAACCTGGTGGGGAAAGGCTTGGAATGAAAACCTTGAAAGTTATGCAGACTATGAAAATCGAATCACAAGAGGTAAAAGTTATGTTAGGAACAACGCTGTCTTAGATTTGAAGATATCAAAAGGTCTTATAAAAGCGATAGTGCAGGGAAGTCGCGTAAAACCTTATGATGTCCAGATTCAGATTGATCCCTTAAGCGATGAGAAATGGGATCAAGTTACAGAACTATGTAATCATAGAATTGATTCTTTGGAACAACTGATAGAGGGGAAATTTCCAAAGGAACTAGAAGTTTTGTTTATTGATAGAAAGTATGGCATTTTTCCATCACCAAGAGAAATTGATTTTGCCTGTAGCTGCCCTGACTGGGCAAGTATGTGTAAGCATGTAGCAGCTGCCTTATATGGTATAGGTGCCAGACTAGATGTAAACCCAATGCTATTTTTTGAACTTAGAGATCTAGATGGAGCAGAACTTATTAGAAAATCGATGGATCAAAAGATTGAAAGCATGATGAAAAATGCAGGTAAGAAAAGCAAAAGAGGAATCCCAGATAAGGATATATCAGATATATTTGGTTTATAAGATCTTGTTTTTAAAACTAAAAAATAGGGATATAATATTAAGTGGAGAACTTAGGAGAGATGTCTGAGAGGTTTAAAGTGGCGGTCTCGAAAACCGTTGTGCAAGTATCCCTTGCACCGAGGGTTCGAATCCCTCTCTCTCCGCCAAATTTGTACTATAACTTGCTTAGTGGACAAGAGCAAATCGGACAAGGGGACAGGAACCTTGTCCGATTTTAATGTCAACTAGTGCCAGAGGATATGATATAAAATTACAATACAAAAGATCCATTAGCTCCATCAATAACAACTACAAATTTAGCAGATGTAAAAGTAGATAAAAAGTTATAGTCAAACTTTGACAGCCACAGGAGAAACACCATATACTTGGAGTTTAGAAGAAGGAAGCTTGTCAGCAGGGTTAGAACATAATACTTACACAAGAATAATAAGTGAAAGTCCAAGTAAGGCAGGAGATAATAAATATTAGAAGATGACTCGAGCCTTCAAGTATTAATTATAAATACCTACCAATCACCTGCTCAAGCAAGTCTGAGGCTTCCAGAATTAAAGGTCTACACCCAAACCCTGGGTCACTGTGACTCGCTTTTAACTCCTTGCAATTTATGTTTCCAAATTTATTTTCAAAGATTCCTAGCCATTCTGAAGTTATCTTTTTAACTTTTTCATTATTTGATGGTTTATCTTCGGCAAAAATTAGACCTAGAGCAAGAACACTCCCTGTTAATATTCCACATGTGCTTTCTGAGCACATGCCTCCGCCAAAAGGTATTACTGCTTTTAACATATCCTTACTTACCTTTAAATTATAATAATCATTACATGCATTCAACAATACCTCAGCACAATTATAATGGTACAAGTTCTTGTCTATTCCATATTTATTTTCACTCTCTATGTATTCTAAAGCTATCTCTGATAATGACTTCAACTATAAAGCCCCCTTTTAGAATCAATTATATCATAAGCATGGATGCTTATTTACTAAATAAGAGTCATATTCTAGGTAATGCGTAAGAGTCCAATAATATGATATAATTTTCCTATGAGATAGGCTTATTTAAAGGATATTAAGAGGAGACAAAATGGAGATAAATATATATATGCCATGGATAATAATCACACTTTCAATAGGATTACTTATTGTAATTATTTATAATGCTTTTAAGACAACAATACCGGAAGGGATTTCTATAAAAGGTCAACTAAGAAATAGCAAGGTTGAGTTTATTTATGATTTAACCTACGAGGAAAACAATACAACTATTTATGACCAAAATATATTTTCTAAAATTCTTAAGATGGTTGAAAGTGCCCAGGACTTTATTGTAATAGACATGTTTTTATTTAATGATGACTACAATAGGAAATACACTTATAAAAATGTATCTGGCCAGTTAACAGAAGCTTTAATTGAGAAAAAGATGCTAAATCCACAAATAGAAATTATATTTATTACAGATGAAATAAACACCTTCTATGGTTCATACCCTTCCAAGTACTTGGAAAGGCTAAAGGATAACGGCATTTATGTCCTTTTTACTGATTTAGATAAACTACCAGATTCAAATCCCATTTATTCAGGCTTATGGCGAACGCTTTTTATAAGATTAAAGACTAATAGAAAAGGATGGCTAAGGAACCCCTTTAGTCCAGACTCACCTAAAGTAAGCCTTCCCTCATATTTAAAACTCTTAAATATGAAAGCAAACCACAGAAAAGTAATAATAACTGAAAATGAAGGCCTTGTTACTTCCTTAAATGTACATGATGCTAGCTCTAACCATTCAAATATAGCCTTTATAGTTAAGGGTGAGATTATTAATGACTTATTAGAAACGGAAAATGCTATTGTTAAATTTTCTGGTGGACAAACCTTTAATTTTAAGCCTAATAAGTTTGTAGATGGGCAAGATCAAGCCCAAGTCATTACAGAAGGGAAAATTAAAGAAGTATTGAGTAAGGAAATTGAAAACACCCAAAAGGGTGATGAAATAAGAATGGTTATGTTCTACTTAGGAGACCACCTAGTAATAGAAAAACTTCTTCAAGCTAGCCAAAGGGGTGTAAAGGTTAAGATTATTTTAGATGCAAATAAGGATGCTTTTGGAAGAGAAAAAATTGGTATTCCAAATAGGCCAGTTGCTAATAAGCTAGTTAATGATTCAAAGGGGAAAGTTAAAATAAGGTGGTATAAGACCCATGGAGAACAATTCCATAGTAAGGCTATCTTTTTCTTAAAAGAAAAAGAAACTCTTGTAATAGGAGGATCGGCAAACCTTACCCGTAGAAATCTTGATGACTATAACCTTGAGACAAATTTAAAAGTTGTTTTTCAAAATGACACACCTGAAGCTACTAAAATAAGAGACTACTTTGATAGGATATGGAATAACAAGGATGGGGACTATACCCTAGACTTTGAAGCTTATAAAGAAAAATCTATTATAAAACGACTTTTATATTATATTCAAGAAAAGACAGGTTTATCTAGCTTTTAACTCCTAATAAGTATTTAAACTATTTAAATCTTATTTAAGGGGTATAAGTATATAGAAGTATTATTATTGGGAGGTGGAGCATAATGAAGTTATCAGCAAGAAATCAATTTAAAGGTAAGATTACAGAAATTAAAAAAGGACCAGTATCTACTGAAGTAGTACTTGATGTTAATGGAACAATTGTAGTTTCAAGTATTACAACGGGTTCAGCGGAATCCCTTGGCTTAAAAGTTGGAGATGAAGCAATAGCAGTAATAAAGGCAAGTAATGTAATGATAGGCAAGGAATAAAAAGAAGGCTTATAAGATAATGAAAATTATTTTATAAGCCTTTTCTTTTTTGATATTTACTAATTTTTCTCATTGTTTAAGCAATCAAATAAGTTATAATAGAATTAAGACAAATCATAGATAGTTTATAAAATAAAAGGGGG
>CAZSLV010000051.1:0-13397 GCA_964607545.1 uncultured Gudongella sp.
TATAGTATAACCTATAAATTCTATTATCTAACATTAAAAATTAAAAAAACATTACCTAAAAGCAAGACCACTGCTTCTCATTGCTGTTTTAACAAGCTTGTAGATAAATACTGTCCCTAATGTATTAATAAGGCTAGTAGGAATTACAATTCCAACAATTAAGGCTAAAAGTGGTGCAGGTAAACCAACTATATATAAAGCTGATGTTAAAAAAACCATCCCACTCACTAGAGTACCAAAACCTCCTAAGAGTCCCACCATTATTAAATTTAGGTCAATCCTATTAAAAGCCCTAATTAAAAGATACAAAACTAGGGATGTCACTAACTTATCAATTATATTTGGGACTTGTCCTGCTGGAAAAGTAGTTGTCATAGCTGATAAGAAACCTCCTAATAATCCTGTAAGCAGGACATTTTGAAATTTTGGATTCAATATAATCCCAACTATCATAAAAATTACTAAAAAATCAAATTTCATGCCACCAAGTATTCCTGGTGTTATTTGATGCAATATAAGTCCAATAGCTAAAAGTAATGTTGTGAATATGTTGTTTTTTAAATTCATAATCAATCTCTCCTTTTTTTGTTTGTTTTTGCTTTTTTTATTAAACCAATCACCTATCTCATCTCACAACATTTATTCCACCACCTTTTATTTAAAATAAAAAAAAGCCCTTCATCCTGTAAAAGGACGAAAGACTTAAATTTCGCGGTACCACCTTAATTAGACTACCAAGAGGCAATCTCACTTAAACAGATACTTAGCTTATGCTATAATATCCTGTTTCTATAACGGGAAACCCCCGGTGTTTGATAATCTGATAAAAATCATTTCTCAAAACTTCTTGCAGACCCATTCATTAAATTAGTAGTATTGGACTTTCACCACCGCCAACTCTCTAAACCTACTTTGATTTAATTACTCTTTCTACGCCTTGAATTTAATATTTAATCAATCATAACATCCTTTTAACTTTATTACAAGCTATAAAAAGAATTATGTGTATTTTAAGATAGTTACCTATAAGACCTCATCCCCAATATCCCAATCCAAAGGACAAAGGCCTCCAGTTTTAAGAGCCCTTAAGACTCGTAAGGTTTCATCTACAGACCTTCCAATATCATTATCTTGCAAGACTGAATACTTTATAACTGAATCTGGGTCGATTATAAATAAACCTCTTAAAGCTATCCCTTCACCTTCTAATAAAACTCCATAATCGCTTGATACTTTTTTAGTTAAATCAGAAGCAAGAGGAAAGTTAATCTTGCCTAAGCTACCATTTATCCAGGTTTGATGTGAATATTCACTATCAACACTCACCGCCAATATTTCAGCTCCTTGGTCTTCAAAATCTTTTTTTCTTTCACTGAACCCAGTGATTTCTGTAGGTCAAATATCTGTAAAATTTAAAGGATAAAAAAATAAAACTAGCCATTTACCCTTGTAATCAGATAATTGGACCTTTTTAAACTTGGACCCATCCCCTTGGCAAGCTGTGAGAGAAAAATCAGGTGCCTTTGTTCCAACTATTCTATCCATATTATTATCCTCCTAAAATTTATTATCACGACTATCAATTTATTTATATCCTTAAATATCAAGACTAAACTAATTAATGATAATTATTCTCATTGATTGTGATCATAATTCTTTGTTAGATTTTCTTAAAATATTTAACAGTTTATTTTTATCTTCAGGTAAGTATCCCTTAAACTTTATTATATTAGTTGGATGAGTAGTGTCAAATATTGTTCTTTTTTTAGGTTTAAGGTTCTCAAGTAAAGTCCTTATTTCAAGTAACCTTTCACTTTTACTAGGAGGGATAAAGGTTCCTTCTTTTACCATCTCACTTAATTTAGTCCCCTCAAAGATAGTTAAATTCATTGTAATAATTGCATTTGTTTGAAAATGATTAATCATCTTACTTGTTGCTAAGGCATTAGAAATAGACTCCCCTCTTCCTCCTATACCATAGATTATAATTGAATTAAACATTAAGTTTGCTTTGTTTAAATTACTAGCTCCCTTCATGGCATCTTTAAGTGTATGGCCCTTCTTTATTGTTTTTAATATATCATCCCTACCTGTTTCAAAACCTATGTAAAGTAACCTTAAACCTTCATTGTGAAGGATGGATAATTCCTCTACTGAATAATTTAAGACAGACCTAATAGACCCATAAGAAGCTACCCTAGCACAATAGGGTAGGTGTTTTTTAATTAAAGTTAAGATTTGTAATACTCTATCAAATCCTATAGATAGGGGGTCTGCTCCTGTTAGAAAGACTTTTTCAGTATACAAATTACCATTTAAAAGCTGCATCTTAATCTCTTCTATAGGAACTATAGAGTAGGGCTCGTCTTTATACATGGAACAAAATATGCACTTGTTATGAGAACACCCCAAGGTAACAGGCAAAAGAAAGGTGTTCATCTCATCATGTGGATAATGAACATTTATATTTTTATTTAACTTCATTTAATTTAACCCCCATCTCTCCTACCATTTCAAAAAAATTAATCACTACAAGCTATCCTGTCCTGGTTAGCATATTTTATCTGACCGTTTTTTATAGTGATTTGAACTTCTCCATAAACTGTAGTTCCTTCGAAGGGAGTATTTTTACCCTTAGATAAAAATTTTGAAGAATCAACCTTGTATTTTTTATCTAAGTCTACCAAAACTAAATCCCCATCGTAGCCTATTCTTATCTTACCCTTATTTATTCCCATTATTCTACTAGGTCCATTAGATAAAAGGTCTGATAACCTATTAAGGTTTATATGTCCTTTCTTAACTAGGTTAGTATAGGAAAGAGAAAAAGCTGTTTCAAGACCTGATAAGCCTGGACTACCCTTTTCTTTATCCTCCCTAGTATGGGGGGCATGATCGGTAGCTATTGAATCTATAGTTCCATCTATGATCCCTCTTATAATTTCATCAACATCTTCTTTTTGCCTTATAGGGGGGTTAACACGGTAATCATTATCCCAAAGGGCAATATGATGGGGAGTTACATCACATGTTATCTTATCATTATCTTTTTTTGCAAGTCTTAGGCCCCTTATTGCCTCTTTTGTGCTCACATGGGTAAGGTGGAGCTTACATTTTGTAACAGAGGCTAAATATAAGTCCCTAAAGCTTATAATATTTTCAGATATCCTATAGTCTATGGGGGTTAAATCTTCATCTTCAGCATGAGTTAGTATTAGCAAATCTTTTTCCTTTGCCTTAATCATAGCCTTATACATTGTTAAGTTTGACTTTATTCCCATACCATCATCTGTAATAACCCTTACCTTATTATCAATATTATCCAAATGCCTTGTATTTGTACCATCAAGATTTTCTGTGATAGATAGGGATTGGTGGATGTCTATTAAACCTATTTTTTCTGACTTGTCTAATACATAATTTACTATGTCCATGTTAGATGCTATGGGGTTGGTATTTCCCATTAGGTTTACATAAGTATAGCCCCCCCTTAAGGCTGCTAAGGACCCTGTTAATAGGTCTTCCTTATCTGTATAGCCAGGGTCTCTAAAGTGTGCATGCAAGTCTACAAAGGCTGGCATTAAAACTAAGTTACTACCATCTATAGAATCACAATTTGCCTTAATATTTTCACCTATTTCATAAATTATTCCATCCTTAATATATACATCTTCGTAGGTATCTATTTCACTATCAATTAACCTGGCACCTTTTATTAAAAGTTCCATTTATCCACCTCCTAGGAATAAATATGGTCACAATATTCACACTTGTACATGGACTTATCCTTGTCAATTAGGATAAATTTAGGTATTAAATCTCTTTCTTCAGCTGTTATACACCTTGGATTTTTGCATTTTATAATATTCTCAACCCTATCTGGTAGGGTTATATTTATCTTTCTTACAATTACCTCATCCTCTATAACATTTACAGTTATATTTGGATCTAAAAAACCAAGGGCTGTAAGGTCAATATCAATTTCATTCTCAATCTTTATTATATCCTTGCGGCCATACTTCTTGCTACTTGCATTTATGATTAAGGCTACTGTAAAATCTGCCCTACCTAGGTCAAGGTACTCAAATATCTTTAATCCTATACCTGGCCTTATATGGTCTATGACTATTCCCTTAGAGATACTAGTAATATTTAACATTCTTCAACCCCCAGTAATTTTACTATTAGAGCCATCCTCACAAACATCCCATTTTTCACTTGTCTAAAGTACCATGCCCTAGGATCCTTGTCTACTTCCATCTTAATTTCATTGACCCTAGGAAGGGGGTGGAGGATAGCCAAGTCTTCTTTAGCATTTTCAAGCTTTTTTAAGTCTAAGATGTAGGAATCCTTAAGTCTAACATAGTCTGCCTCGTTAAAAAACCTCTCTTTTTGAACCCTTGTCATATAGAGAACATCTAACTCACCAATTACATCTTCTAGCTTTTCAACTTCTTTATACTCTATCCCATCCTTGTTTAGGATTTCTGTTTTGATATATTCAGGTATTTGTAATTCCTCTGGTGAAATTAATACAAATTTAATCTTTTTATACCTTGACATGGCATTTATTAAAGAATGAACTGTTCTACCAAATTGCAAGTCTCCACAACAACCAATTGTTAAGTTATCTAGGGTATCCTTAGCATCTAGGATGGTAAATAGGTCTGTCAAGGTTTGGGTTGGGTGCTGGTGGCCACCATCGCCAGCGTTTATTAGGGGGACTTCACAATACTCTGCCCCATATTTGGGTGCCCCCTCCTTATGGTGTCTCATTACTATGATGTCGGTATAAGCAGCTACTGTCCTTAGGGTATCTGGTAAGGACTCCCCCTTTTTTACAGAACTAGAGCCTGGCTCTGAAAACCCAATAATTCTTCCACCCAATCTTGACATTGCGGCTTCAAAGCTAAATCTGGTTCTAGTGCTAGGCTCATAAAATAAGGTGCCAAGTAGTTTTTCATCACATATATGTGCGTAATCTCTTGGATTTCTTATGATTTTTTTTGTTAATTCAAAAATAGAATTCATTTCATCTAGGCTAAAGTCTCTTGGGTCAATTAAGTGTCTTCCTTTTAGCATGGTTTCTCCTCCTTTTTTTACCTTAAAGGATGCGTTTTAAAAAAATGCCTTCCCGAAGGAAGGCATACTTATGCTATATCGCACTTTCCCTTCTCAACCTCTCTGGATTGATTTAAAGGTATCTTTAATAAAAAGTATCACATTTATTTTCTAATGTCAACAAGTTGCTTATACTTATACTGGTGTTTTTCTACTCCCTGGTTTAAGCAAAGGGATTCTACCCTCCTTACAAAGAGGACAATCCTTGGGGTCATATGAAATAATTTCAGCACTATAAACCGCTTTCATTTTACACCCAAAATCTACCCTTCCATTTGTACGATCAACTAGGATGGCAACCCCTGCTAAGATTCCACCTGAGCTTTTAACTATTTCAATTACTTCTCTAACAGATCCACCAGTTGTTATAACATCCTCTGCTACTAGGACCCTAGCCCCCTTTGGGATTTGGTACCCCCTTCTTAGGGTCATCTTACCATCTTCTCTTTCAGTAAAAAGGTTTCTTACTTTTAGCTGTCTTGCAATTTCATATGCAAAGATAATACCCCCCATAGCAGGTCCTATAACAATATCTATATTATCATCCTTAAATGCATCTGCTAAATATGTAGATAGTTCTACAGTATAGTTAGGATATTCTAAAATTCGTGCACACTGCATATAAGTATCCCCATGTCTTCCTGAAGTGTATAAAAAGTGACCCTCCTGGAGGACATTTATTTCTCTAAATATTTCTTCTGCTCTTTCTTGCATTTCCATATTGAATCTTTCCCCCTTAAATAATACCCCTTATATCCATAATATCTTTAACATTGTATTTTTCGCAATAATCTAGGAGACCACCTAGTACATCCATGGTTGCTTGTGGGTTTATAAAATTAGCTGTTCCCACGGCAATACCTGTTGCCCCTGCCATTATAAACTCAATTCCATCCTCTCCATTTGTTATTCCACCCATCCCTATAATAGGTATAGAAACTGCCTTAGATGTCTGGTATACCATTCTAAGTGCTATAGGTTTGATAGCTGGTCCTGATAAGCCTCCAGTAATATTTGCTAAAATAGGTTTCTTGCGATTAATATCTATAGCCATCCCTAAAAGAGTGTTAATCATAGAAAGACTATCAGCCCCTTCTGATTCAGCAGCTTTTGCAATTTCTACTATGTCAGCAACATTTGGACTTAATTTAACTATAAGGGGTTGCTTTAAATGTTTTTTTACCTCTCTTGTAACTTGTGCAACATTAAAAGGACTAGTCCCAAAAGCAACCCCACCCTCTTTTAAGTTAGGGCAAGATATATTTAACTCTACTAAATCAATATCAGCATCTTGGAGCCTTTCTGCAACTTGGCAATATTCTTCAATTGTCCTTCCTATAATATTAACAACTATTTTAGTATCAAATCCCCTAAGAAAGGGAAGGTCTTCTTTTATAAAATGTTCTACACCCAAATTCTCCAACCCAATACTATTTAACATACCCCCATATGTTTCGGCAATTCTAGGTGGTGGGTTACCAGGCCAGGGTTCTGCTGCTATCCCCTTAACAACTACTGCCCCAAGCTTATTTAAATCAATATATTCAGAGTATTCTCTCCCAGCTGCAAAAGTTCCAGAGGCTGTCATAACAGGATTCTTAAGTAAAACTCCACCGATATTAATTTTTAAGTTAATATCTTCTCTCTTATTCATCCCATAAAACCTCCTCACTTGGAAATACTGGTCCATCTTTACAAACCTTTTTATACTCCCACCCATTTTTGTTTTTTATCTTTACTACACAACCCACACAGGTTCCAATGCCACAGGCCATTCTTTCTTCAAGAGAAATTTGAGCCTTTATATTATTTTCTCTGGCAAAATTTGAAATAGCTTTTAACATAGGTTTGGGTCCACAAGAGTAAATCATCTCTCCCTTAGCTTTTTGTTCTTTTAATAAGTCTATTACTGTCCCCTTCTTACCAAAACTACCATCATCTGTTGAAATGAAAACTTCTGACCCATATTTTTCAAATTCATCTACCAAGTAGATTCCCCTACTAAAACCAAGGTAAACTTGTTTTTTCCCTTTTAAGTTCTTAACAAGCTCTAATAAGGGAGGAATTCCAACTCCCCCGCCTACGAGTATATGGTCTCTTATGGAATCATCAATATCAAAACCCTTACCTAAAGGACCAAGTAATTGAATAGTATCCCCTTTTATCATTTTGGAGAATTCTTTTGTTCCCTTACCTACTAGGGCATATACAAAGACTAATCTAGCTTTATCCTTGTCAACTTCACAAATACTAATTGGTCTTGGCAATAATCTTGATCCATCATTACAATAAAGATTTACAAATTGACCAGGAAGGGCACTTTCTGCTATTGAAAAAGCAGAAACTACCATCTTATAAATTCCACTAGATATCTCTTTATTTTCTAATATTGTTGACCTTATCTTCTTCTTATAAGTATTATCTGACATCTTATCAGCTCCAGTCTTTAGCTACTTTTAAGTTAATACACTTTGGATATCCATTTTCATATCCAAGGCAGCTACTCTTGCAGCTAATGCAAATTCTTTGTCACTAAAGTTTTCTTTATACTTTTCATTTTTAAAAGCTGCAATAATCCCCCTAGATGAATTAACAATTGCCCCTAAGCCATCTTTATCAAAGCATCCTTTTAAGTCCCTTGCACTTGCCCCTTGGGCTCCATATCCAGGAACTAGGAAGAATGTATGGGGCATCAAGCCTCTCAGTTTAGCCCCTTGTTCTGGATGGGTTGCCCCTACAACTGCCCCAATAGATGAATATCCACTCTCACCAATAAGGTCCTCTCCCCACTTTGATACTAGTTTACCAACTCTTTCATATATCTTTTCTCCACCAAGATCTAAATCTTGGATTTGTCCACTGTTTGGATTAGATGTCTTAACTAAAATAAAGACCCCTCTGTTGTACTTTTTACAATTACCTATATAGGGCTCAATAGAATCATAACCCATATATGGGTTTAATGTTATGAAATCCTGATCGAATATGGTAAATTCTCTATCCTCTATAAAAACTCTACCAATATGTCCATCAGAATATGCTTTTGCGGTGGATGTAATATCTCCCCTTTTTATATCCCCTATTACGATTAAGTTTTTGCTCTTAGCATAATCAATCGTATCTATATAAGCTTGTATCCCCTCCGCCCCAAATTGCTCATACATGGCTATTTGTGGTTTGACAGCAGGAACAATATCATATACAGAATCTATTATAGCCTTGTTAAATTCATAAAAGGCTCTTGCTATTGCTTTTGGACTTTTACCATATAAGCTAAAGGCATCAGTAAGTAGGTGGCCTGGAATATATTCAACCCTTGGGTCTAGGCCAACAAGAGTTGGATTTTCTTTTTCTTTAATTTTGTCTATCAATAAATCTATCATATGGGACTCCTTGCTTAATTTATTTTAAATTTACTACTTTTATTAATTATAACTAATAAACAAGGGCTTTACTATGCTTATTTAAAGTTTTATATTAAAAATTAAAGTATTTCTCTTAAGATAAGTCCTAAATATCTAACTTGCTTAGTTAAGAAAATCCAGTAAAAAGTGAATAATAATCTATATTTATATTTTTTCCCCGCCTTCTTTTTTACTTCTAAAGGTAAATATAGGGGGGTTTTTATTTGCTTTAAATTCTGTTTTTTTTATTTTCTCCTTCTTTATTTCAAAGGCTATAATCTAATCTCATAGAGGCATCTGCAGGAGTGATTTTGGACAGGATAAAAACTGATACTTCTAGACCTATCTTAAGTTCAAATATGGATTTAAAAACAATTAAAAAAATTAAATTACAAAGAAAAGAAGCTTATTTTAATTCAGCTGATATAATAATATATACTGATAATAAGAGTATTTCTGATATTACAAAAGAGATACTTACAATATTAAGAAAGGACATATAAATGAAAACTAAAATTTTAGTAAATGATAAGATGCAAACTAGCTCATATTTTTTAACTGAAGAAATAGGAAAGAACTTTCATGAAGATTTCAAACCAGACCTAAGTCCAAAAGACCTCCTAGCCTTGGGAGTTTTTGGCGGAAAGTATATGACAGATTGTAGGGATGAATTTCCTGCAGATTGGTTTGAAAATGCAAAACTTTCTCCAATCAAAAAAGACATAAGTTTAAATTATTTTGGAGTAGATGCTTCCCTACCCCTTAAAGAATGGGAGAAAAAAGGATGGATTTATAAAGAGGATCCAAGGGGTTGGTTTCAATGGTATTGCCGCTATTACTTTGGCAGAAGAATACCTGATGAAGATATTAGACAAATTAAAAGGTGGAAGGCAATGACCAGACATGTTGGTGCTATCAAAAAAAATTGTTTGCCCCATGACTTAAATTGTAGGAAAAAACAAAGACAGGCCCTCCTCCATTGGGCTTATGACAGCAGAAAGTTTTAAGTGTATACACCCCAGGGGTATTGTGGTATAATATAAGAGATTTAAATATACTAAATGGAGTGATAAAATGTCTTATATGAAAATAGAATTCCCTGGTGGGTTGAAAGTTGATGCAAGATCATCTAGACACCTTATTAAAACTGATCAAAATGGAAGTGAACCAGCACCTTTTGAGCTTTTCTTGGCATCACTTGCAACTTGTGGGGGAGTATTTGCCTTAAGCTTTTGTAAAAATAAGGGAATAGATACTGAAGGTATGGATATTTCCATGGATTTAGAAATGAATAGGCAAACTGGTATGATAAAAAAGGTGATTTTTGATGTTAAGCTGCCAGAAGGATTTCCACTTAAATATGAAAAGGCCTTGATAAAATCCATTGAGCTTTGTACTGTTAAAAGACATATGATGGAACCACCAGAATTTGAAGTTAATACTAGTATTTAAAACCCCTTAGAAATAAGGGGTTTTCACTTGTAAAGTTTAACTTATATTGTTAAAATCATAGTTAATGATAGGAAAAAATTTTATCTTGGAGTTGCTTAATTTGTTAAACATCAGAAAATATATGGGTATGAGAACTATAAAAACGGCTTTTGGTGCTGGGGTGGGAATATTCCTTGCCCAGTTATTTAATTTAGATTATGGTGTAAATACTGCTATAGTTGTAATACTTAGCCTTCAAAATACCAGAAGAAAGTCTTTAAATCTTGCTGGGGTAAGAATACTTTCAACTATTATTGCCCTAAGTATCTCTAAGGTTGTTTTTACTTTTTTAGGATACTCTCCCCTATCTTTTTCAGTTTACCTATTGCTTTTTATACCAATAGTCGTAAGGCTCAAATTAAATGAAGGTTTGGTCCCTAGCTCTGTTCTTGTAAGCCACTTGCTAGCTTCACAAAGTGTAGCTTTTTTAAGTTTAGCAAATGAGCTTGCTCAGATGCTTATTGGGGCAACCATTGCCCTTGTCTTAAACCTATATATACCTGGACTGGAAGAGCACCTTATAAGTGATTTGGCAGCTATAAAGAAACTTAAGTATAGGATACTAGAAAATATGAAGACAAGGCTGTCAAATCAAGAAGATACTAGTGACTTTAAGAGAATGATATCTGAAATGGAAGAGAGAATTAAATTGGCTTCTGCTCGTGTTCTTGCTGAGTCAAGTGGAAATCCTAATAGGGGGCTTGAATACCACCTTAAGTATTTAAAAATGGAAACTAACCATCTTGAAACCATAGGGTATATGAATAGAAGTGTTGAAATTTTAAGAAATGGTTACGATTCGTCGATAAAATTACCTGACCTTATTGAAAGTGCTATTTATCAGCTTCAAGTAACTAAAATGGATGCAAATGAAATAAAAAGGATAAAAGTTTACCTTGAGTCTTTAAGGCAAACTTATTTGATAGATGATAAGGATAATTTTCAAGTAAAGCTTGCTGTTTTTCAGTATATTGAGGACTTGATTAAGTTACTTGATATTAGGAGAGACTTTCTAAATTCCTTATCTTTTGCAGATAGGAAAGTGTATAAGGAAATGTATATAAAAATACAAGAAGATTAAGAGATAGAATAATTCTATCTCTAATCTTCTTTTGTTTTTATGGCATTCTTCCTACTTTTATAACATTGTATTCGCTTTTAAAGGGTCAGAACAATCTAACTAAAAGACTACCATTACATTTTTAGATTAATATATTTACTCTATAAACTTTAAAAATAAATCAACTATAGTTGGATCAAATTGGCTACCTGAAAAGTCTTTTAATTCTTTAATGGCTCTTTCTTTAGAAAAAGTTTCCTTATAAGACCTATCATGAGTCATTACATCATATGCTTCAATTACAGCAAAGAGCCTTGATATATAGGGGATTTCCTCACCTTTTAAACCAAGGGGATAACCACTACCATCCCAACGTTCATGGTGGGAGAGGATGCTTTTTCCTATATGTGATAATCTTGTAGACCCACTTACAATTTTAAATCCAAGTTCAGGGTGCCTTTTTACCCTCTGCCATTCTTCATCATTTAAGGGTCCTTCTTTTAAAAGCAAGTCCTTTTCAAGGCCAACCTTTCCAATATCATGTAAGTCAGCTAAGAGGGACAAGTTTACAATATCCTCCTTATCCAATTTTATAGCCTCTCCAAACTTCTTTGATAAGTCAACTAGCCTCTCATAGTGGTCCTTACTTTCGAATTTATTTTTATGGAGGGTTTTTTTTATTGAATTTATAATTATTTCATAATTTTTTTCACTATCAGAAACCTTATTTGCATACATTTGATCCTCAGCTTGTTTAAACAATTTCTTATAAGATAAGATATCATTAGTATCTGTCATTGTTGCAGCCCCAATAGCTAGGAGGGGTTTTATAGGATCATCTATTTCTATTAAAGTTGCCTTCTTAATTTTTGACACAATCTCCAGACACTCTTTCTCACTTGTTTTAGGCATTAAAACTACTATTTCATCTCCACCTATTCTACAAGCCGAGTGATTTTCTAAGATATGGCTTTTTATTAATTCCGCAACCCTTACAAGGAGCTTGTCACCAGTTTCATGCCCAAATGTATCATTTGTTATTTTTAACCCATTTAAGTCTGCATATATTAAAGAAAAGGGAAGAAAATCTTCATTTTCTAAATTTACTAAGTATTGGGTCATATATGCCCTATTATATAGGCCTGTGAGTTCATCATGGTAGGTCTTATACTCTAGCTCTTCCTTAGACTTTTCTAAGGCCTTAGTCTTTTCTTTAACTTCTAATTTTAAGCTAGAGTTCCATGTAGAGATGACAATTATAGTAATTATTAAAACAAGGACAAAAATTAGGGCGCCTATCCAAAAATATGTATTTTGAAATAAGCTATCTCTTTGTAAAGAAACCCACTTTTGGTCGATAGCCTTTCTTTCACTATCTGTTATTTGGGCAAGGCCCTTGTTGAAAATTTGATTTAATATAGGCCAATCACTTCTTGTAGCTATTGATAAGTTAGAATCATAGGGCGTTTCCACATTGACTATTAGGTTTGATATATTATCTCTTTCAATTGTAGCACTAGCACTCATTATTTCTATTATCATAGCATCTGCTTCACCAAAAGCAACCATCCGCATACCCTCACTAGGGGATTTGACAGTTTTATACTCAAGCTTTGGGAACTTTTCTTCTAATAATTCAATAATATCATAACCCTCTACTACTAATATTTCCATGCTAGTATTTGCAAGTTTTTCAAAAGTTAAATTTCCAGAGAAATTCTTGCGAGTAATTATCACATTCGGATTGTCAATATAGGGTACAGTAAAGTCCAGATACTTACTCCTATCTGGTGTTTTGGTAGCAGCTGTTATGCCAGTCAATTCTCTGCTTTTAGCTTGTCTCATTAGTTCATCAAAATTATCAAATTCAACCATCTTAATTTTAATGCCTAACTTTTCTTCAAGCAAGGAAAAATAATCAGCAGAAATACCTACATACCTACCATTACTTATAAATTCTACTGGAGGGTAATCTGTGGTATAGCCAATTTTAATTTCATCTTGGTGATTATCGAGCCATTAAATTTCTTCATCAGTTAAAAAGATTTCTTCAATTTAAGTGTTTTGCTTACTTGATAAGATAAATATTATTATTACAAGAACACTAATTAAAAGTAATACAATTAAATTATTTAGCTTGCTAGACTTAATAATACTTATCCCTCCCTTTTTACCTTATAAATTGGTTAAATTAATTATGTTTTAAATATTTACCCAAAATCTTAGTACTTAAAATTAACTTATGATATTTATTTTATCTTAACATATATAACTTTATTTAAAAATAAAATTATATATGCATTCTCTTTGCAAACTCAGCT
>CAZSLV010000052.1:0-12933 GCA_964607545.1 uncultured Gudongella sp.
TAAGATTGGATTACTACACTCGGAGGGGTTTTGGCTGGAAGGCCTCTTACTTCTAGCCCAATTCTCTTAGCTAGAAACTTTGCCCTAAAGATGTGATACTTATTTGTTACAACTATTACATCATAATCCTTATCCTTATTGTATTTAATTATATCCAGACTATAGGTAAGATTTTCTAGGGTGTTTGTTGATCTTTCTTCTAATATTAGTCTTTCACTACTAATTCCTTTAGTAATTAAGTAATCCTTCATAGCTTGGGCTTCTGGGACCCATTCATCCACCCCTTGCCCTCCTGAGACTATTGCCTTAGTATCTTGATGCTTATCTAAATATTCACTTGCGGCATCTAACCTATATTGTAGGGAGGGGGATGGAATATCCCCATATAACCTTGCTCCTAGTATTATTAGGTAATCGGAAGATGAAAGTGGATACTTATTTCCTTCGTATTCTATTAGGCTATGTACAATAATGACATAGGTAATCATTAAGACAAGTACTACTTTTATCCATCCTTTAATTTGATTCACGGTATCAATCTCCTATTATCTTTTTTATTATGCTATCATTAGATTTAACTTATGGCAATATAAAGCAATTAAAATCTACCTAAGTCATTTATTGTCAGATTGACTATAAGAGCTTTGAATGATAGAATTAAGAGTGGATTGTGAAATTATAACTTATATAAGAAAGAGAAGGTGAATTTACTTGGAAAGCAGTTCTGGTCATAGTTGTAAGATAGAAACACAGGTAGTTTGCCTTATTTTAAGTTAGTTTTATTAAAATTATTCTACTCTTTTTTAAGAAGGATGGCCAACTATTTGTATGTAAAGATTAATAATATGGCTGTTTTTTTATGCCCAAAATAAGGAGGTAGAATATGATTAAAGAATTAGTAGAAAAAATAGAAGCAAAGGATTTTAAATCAATACATCAAATGTTAGGAAAGCTAAATACTGTTGACTTAGCTGATTTACTTGATGAGCTTGATGTAAAAAACCTAGCTATTGTATTTAGGATGTTAGAAAAAGAACAAGCGGCTGAGGTTTTTTCTTATATGGATAATGATTCTAGACAAAGATTGCTTGAAATCTTATCTAGCAAGGAGTTAGATGTAATACTAGATTTAATGTTTACAGATGATGCTGTAGACTTTTTAGAAGATATGCCAGCTAATGTAGTTACCAAACTATTAGAAACAGTAGATAGTAAGACAAGGGCAGATATTAATAGGCTCTTACAATACCCAGAAGATAGTGTTGGTAGCATAATGACTACTGAATTTGTTGAGTTATACCCTCAGATGACTGTAAAACAGGCCTTAGATAAGATTAGGACTGTAGGTATAGATAGCGAGACGATTTATACTTGCTATGTTGTAGAAAGAAAAAAATTACTGGGAATTATCTCTGCAAAAGACCTTATTACAAATCCTGTGGATACTTTAATAAAAGATTTGATGATAGATAACTTTATTTATGTCCAAGTTTTAGATGACCAGGAGTATGCAGCCAAGCTCTTTAGAAGATATGATTTTCTTGCCCTACCAGTACTTGATCCAGACAAGAGGATAGTTGGGATAGTGACATTTGATGATGCCATAGATGTATTAGTAGAAGAAACTACAGAAGATATGCACAAGATGGCTGCTATGTCTTCTCATAGTGAATCTTACTTAAAAACTACAGTTTTTGAGCATGCAAAACATAGGGTCTTTTGGTTATTACTACTAATGTTATCTGCCTCAATCACAGGGTCTATAATATCAAAATATGAAGATGCCTTTATGCTCCTTCCCCTTCTTGTATCCTTTATACCCATGCTAATGGATACAGGAGGAAACTCAGGCTCCCAAAGTTCTACTTTGATTATCCGTGGCCTAGCCATAGATGAACTTCATTTTACCGACCTAGTTAAAATTGTATGGAAGGAATTTAGAGTTTCTTTAATAGTTGGTTTTATCCTAGCTGTAGCAAATGGGATTAGGATATTGATTTTTTATAAGAATGCGCAATTTGCCATTGTAGTTTCAATTTCACTGGCAGCAACAGTAGTTATTTCAAAACTAGTTGGGTCAGTCTTACCCCTTCTTGCAACTAAACTTAAGCTTGATCCAGCAATTATGGCAGCTCCATTAATAACAACAGTAGTGGATACTTGTTCAATTATAATATATTTTAAAATTGCAACTCTTGTCTTTGCCCTATAAGATATCGATTTCTAAAGAATAAAGTCTCCTTAAAATGCTAAGGAGATTTTTTATTCTACTACCATATCGTAAATGTATGATCCATATATTTCAAGGCATTTCATTATACTCTCTATACTCATCTTTTCATTTTCTTGGTGGCAGGTATCTTCTTCATCTTTAAATAAGGGACCCCAACACACTGTATTTGGGAGGGCCTTAGCATATGATGTTCCTCTTGTCACTTCAAACCCACCCTTAGTATTAGTAGTTTCTTCAAATACCTTATTCATATGAAGAAAGTATGGCTTTTCCCTTTTTACATATAGGGGGTTTAGAAAGTTATCAGAAATTGTATAATCAAATTCAAATCTTTCTGAAAGGTCTTTAAATACCTTTTCTATATCTTCTTTATTTACCCCTAGCCTCTGCCTAATATTTATATTTAAATGTAGGAGGTTTCCCTCAAGTTTTAATCTAGTTGGGTTTACAATATTTTTTCCTATGTCTTGTCCATTTATATAAGTAACTTCATTAGTAAAACCTAAGTTATCTCCATAGTAACACTCATCCATTAAAAGAATTAAATCAAGTGCATTCTTTAAACTTATATCCATTTCTGCATTATCTATTAACCACCTACACAGCCTAATCAGGGCATTATTTCCTAATTCAGGTAGGGAGGAATGGGCAGATGCACCTTTAAAATCAAAGTTAAACTCTTGGCCTTTTTTAATTATTTTTAAAGTCCCACTTGATGGGATAGTGTTTTTTGAATTACCTGCTTTCATAACTTCAATTATCCCAATATTTGTGTCAGGATCAACTGCAAACTCAAGTAAAATGTCTACATAGCCACTTTCAATGTTGTATACAGGAAATCCGCCATCAGGAGTAAAAGAAAAATTAGGTATTGAAAATTCATTTTTGTAACTTTCAATATCAGTCCATTCTTTTTCTTCACTACTTCCTACAATAAATTTTACTTTTCTTTTATACTCTAGGTCAAGAGACTTTAAACACGATAATATAGCCATAATTATGGCAGTTGGACACTTATCATCTACTGCTCCTCTTCCAACTATGTACCCATCTTTAATTTGTCCATTAAAAGGCCTTGTATGCCATTTTTCTAAATCACCAACATCTACTACATCAACATGGGTTAAGATGCCAAGTGATTCTTTACCCTCTCCTAATTCTATAAGACCACAATTTTTATCTCTTGTTTGATAGGTTCTAAGTCCCTGTGAACTCATCTTATCTATTACATACTGTAAGGCTCTTTGACATTCTTTTCTATTATCAGTAACACTTTTAATATTTATCAGTTGAATTGAATTTTCTATTACCTCATCTTTTTTTTCTCTTAAAAGTTTTAAAAATTCTTCTTTCATGACCTTTCTCCACTCTTTATTTATAGTATTTCTCATTATATAAGTGACAAGCAACAAAATGCCCTTTTTCAATTTCTATCAGTTCAGGTTCTACTTCTCTACATTTTTCAAATGCAAAGTCACACCTAGTGTTAAACCTACACCCACAAGATAAATTAATAGGGTTAGAAATTTCCCCTGTCAATACATCTCTTTTCCTATCCTTAATGACTTGTCCCAGGGGCATAATCTTAAGTAGGGCCCTAGTATAGGGGTGGAGACCTTCTTTAATTACCCTATCAGAAGCTCCAATTTCAACAATCCTTCCTAGGTACATAATAGCAATCCTATCTGAAATAAGCCAGGCTAAGGATAAATCATGGGTAATAAATAAAAATGCAAGACCTTTCTCCTCTTTTAATTCAAGGATTAGTTTTAGGATACCACTCCTAACAGATACATCTAGCATTGAAACTGGCTCATCTGCTATTATAAAGTCAGGCTCAAGTATCAAGGCACTTGCTATTGCTACTCTTTGCCTTTGACCACCACTTAATTCATATGGGTACTTGTATAGGTAGCTTTCACCTGGACTTAAGCCCGAATCTTCAAGGGCCATAATTACTTTTTTACTTCTTTCCTGTGAAGTTTTGACTAAGTTATTTACATCCAAACCTTCTGCCACCCCATCTATTATAAGGTTTTTTGGGTCTAGTGACTGGTAGGGGTCCTGAAATATCATTTGGGCTTTTTGTCTAAAATTTTTCACTTGGTCTTTCTTCTTAAAGTCCACCTTTTCTCCTTTAAATAATACTTGACCTTCTGCAAGGGGCACTAAGTTTAGTATGGCCTTTCCTAAAGTTGTCTTGCCACTGCCACTTTCACCTACAAGAGATAAGATTTCTCCTTTATTTATATCCAAGTCCACCCCATCAAGAGCCTTGACTATTTTACTTTCTTTTGAAAAGACTTCCTTTATAAAAGATTCTTTTATTTCAAAGTAAACCTTTAGACCCTTAATATCAAGTATTTTATTTGAATCATCCATTAAAGACACCTCCAAAATGGCAAGCATAGGTGTGATTTATATTAACCTTATATGTTAATGGGGTAAATTCCTTGCAAATTTCTTTAGCATAGGGGCACCTGGGATGAAATATGCAAGCTTGAGGTGGGTTTAATAAGTCTGGTGGAGACCCCTTGATGGGTTCTGGAATTTTCCTTTCCTTATGTATATTGGGAAATGCAGATAGGAGCTTGTGGGTATAGGGATGCATATGCTTATAGTAAATATCTTCTGCACTCCCAGTCTCCATTATTTTTCCACCATACATTACACAGATATTATCGCAAGTTTCTCCTAAAATTGATAGGTCATGGCTAATTATAATCATAGACATGCTTAGTTCTTTTCGAAGTTTATCTAATAAGTTTAATATTTGTGCCTGTACCATTACATCAAGGGCTGTAGTTGGTTCATCACCTATGACTATTTTGGGATCACAAGCAAGGGCCATTGCAATCATAGCTCTTTGCTTCATCCCACCACTAAATTCATGGGGGTAGTTTGAAACCCTACTTTCTTGTAATTCAACCAATTCAAATAATTCTCTTGTCCTTATGTTAGCTTGTTTTTGACTAACTTGTTTATGAAATACTATTGCCTCTGAAATCTGGTCGCCAACTTTTAAAACTGGATTAAGGGCATTCATAGCTCCTTGGAAAATCATTGAAATTTCATTCCACCTGCACTTTCTAATTTGCGCATCATTTAAACTTACTAGGTCCTTACCTTCAAATAAAATCTCCCCCCCTTGATAATCCCTTCCTTAGGAAGTAGCTTGCATATTGATAGGGCAGTGGTTGTTTTTCCACATGCAGACTCCCCTACTAGGCCAAGGACTTCTCCATAATTTAAATTTAAACTAACCCCATCAACTGCTTTTACAAGGCCGCTTGATGTTTCAAAGTATGTTTTTAAATTTTTTACCCTTAATAAGTCCATAGTCATCTTCTCCTAAGTTTAGGATTTAATACTTCATCAAAAGCATAGCCTAAAAAGGTAAATGAAAGTACTACTAATACAACACAAATACCAGGGGGTAAAAAGTACCAATAAGCTCCTGAACTAGCTGCCCCAGATTCAAATGCATAATTTAGCATCATCCCCCAACTTGGTCTAGTCACATCCCCTAATCCTAAAAAACTTAAGGTAGTTTCTGATATAATAGCAACCGCAGATACTAAAATTGTATTTGCAAAGACTAGGGGGAATACATTTGGTAAAATATGCTTAATCATAATTGTCTTATTATCTGCCCCAAGGGCCCGTATTCTTTCAATAAAGGGTCTTTCTTTAATGGAAAGGGTTTGAGACCTTACAACCCTAGCAGTGCCTGGCCAGCTAGTAATACCTATTACAAATATTATATTCCATATGGAACTTCCCAAAATTGCTGCCAAAACTAATACTAGGGGCAGCCAGGGGATTACCAAGAAAAAATCTGTAAACCTCATAAGTATTACATCCGTATTCTTCCCAATAAAACCAGATGTTATTCCAATCAGGGTACCAATAAACATAGAAATTATTGTAGCAAGAAGTCCTACCATAAGAGACACCCTCCCACCTGCTAGTAGGTTCCTAAAAACATCCCTCCCTAAATCATCAGTCCCTAGTATGTGTTTAAGGCTAGGCCCTTGAAGGGCACTTCCTGCTTCTCCAAATTTCATGGGGTCAAAGGGAAATATTAAAGAACCTAGAAAGGATCCTAATATAAAAAACAACAAAATACTAGCTCCAAGGATGCCCATCTTATTCTTCTTAAAACCTTTGAAAAATAGAAGGGCTTTTCTTTTTCTCATTTCTCTTTTGATAGAAGTCATATGGGCCTCCTTAACTTTTTATTCTAGGGTCTAGATAAGAATAGGTGATATCTGCTATAAAGTTAGCTAAAATTACACTGATAGTAATTAATAAAAATATACCCTGTAGGAGGGGGTAATCCCTATTTTTAATAGCTTCATACATCAATCTCCCTATACCAGGCCAAGAAAAAATAGTTTCTATTTGTATAGTCCCCCCAATTATTAGGCCTAAATTTATAGCTATAATGGTTATCATAGGCAGCATTGCATTTGGGAGGGCGTGTCTTTTTATAATATACTTATCAAAAAAACCCTTGGCCTTGGCTGTTAAAATGTAGTCTTCGGTAAATACATCTAATAGGGTGTTTCTCATTGTAAGGGCATACTCACCAATAAGGACTAGGCTTAAGGCACTTACAGGTAAAACAAGGTGGAGGGCACCATCCTTAACCATCTCAAAAGTGCTTGCAAAACTTTGCCCCGGGGTAAACATGCCTGATGTTGGAAAAATTCTAAGACCTATGGAAAATATAGAAATCAAAATAATTCCTAGCCAAAATGTAGGCATGGAATATGTGACTAAGGAAAATCCAAGGGCAAATACATCTATCTTACTAGCTCTTTTCCATGCAGAAATTACGCCTAAAATTATTCCTATAAAGATAGCTATTATTTCTGCAATTCCAACCAATATAAGGGTGGGCATTATCTTTTGGAGGATAACTTCTACTACTGGCTTTTTATAAAGAAATGATAAGCCCAGGTCTCCTCTTAATAAATTTTGCAAATAAATAAAGAATTGACTATACCAGGGCTCACCTAAACCAAATAAGGCCTTGGTTCTTTCGATGGCTTCTGGTGATGCCTTGGGATTTCTCATTATCATTGATAGGGGGTCGCCAGGCATTATTCTAAATAAAAAATAATTAAAGACTAGGACTAGTACAATGGTTATTAGGGCTTGGAATAATTTTTTAAGAAGATATTGCTTTTTCACTAGGTTTCACCTCGGCTTGTCCTAATCATCTTCTTTTCTTCTTTTTCTTGCAAATATATATGCTCCTATTATAATTACACTTCCACCTATAAGATAAAGGAAGGTATTATTAGAACTTGCTTCTTCTTTAAGATTAACATCTGGCTTTACTTCACTTGTTTGCATGACAGGTTTCACATTTAAATAATTGTAATTAGTAAGGTTGAAAAAATATCCACCCTCATCTGGTATCCTCTTCCACCCTGTCCACTTTCTTGTGTTTACAGCTTGAAGGTTATTGTCATAAAAAAGTATTATATAAGGGGCTTCATCATATAAGATTCTTTGCATCTCCCACACAAGCTTTTGTCTTTCATTTGGGTCCATTATGGTTTGTTGCTTTAAAAACAATTCATCATACTCTTTATTAGAATAATTTGAATCGCTCATAGATCCAATTTGATCGCTTGTCATAACATTAAGTATAGTAGTAGGGTCCAAGTCTGCCCCCCACCCCCAAATAAACATATCAAATTCACCAGCATAAATTTTATCAATTAAGACCCCATCATCAACTGTTTCAATATTTAACTTAATTCCCGCATCTTTAACTGACCCTGAAATCATCTGCCCAGCCTTGACCTCTTCTGAATTATCTGCCCTCAGAGTTAAGGTAAATTCAAGGGGCTTTCCATTCTTATCTTCTCTTACCCCATCTGAATTTGTATCAAGGTAACCGGATGATTCTAAAAGTGCTTTTGCCTTGTCAATACTATATGACCTCAATTCTTCTTTACTTGGTTCATAGTGGTAAAAACCTTCAGGTGGTACTAGGCTAGTACCAAGAGTCCCTTGGCCATCATACACTAAATCGAGAATTTGTTGCTTGTTAATGGCATACTCAATAGCTTTTCTTATAGTAGGATCTTTTATTAAAGGATTTGCTTTTGATTTGGAACTTTTCCATGTGTTAAATGATATTTCTGTAAAACCTAAGGCCACCCCAGATATGGCTTCAATTCCTTCTTCTTTTTCTAGTGAGGCAAGTTGACTAGTGTTAAAGTTTGTTGCCGCATCTATCTCCCCAATCTTTAAAGATTGGGCCATGGTATCAGAGTTAGCATATAGGACAAATACAAGGTCTTCGATACCTGCCTCCCCTTTAAAGTAATTTTTATTTGATCTTAGCTTTAAGTATTGACCAGGAATAAATTCTACAAAACCAAAGGGGCCAGTCCCAATGGGCTTTTCATTTGGCCATGTCTCAAGGTCTTCTGCCTTTACACTTTTCCAAATATGTTCAGGAAGAATAGGAGCCGAATTTAACAACATATTTGCCTTAGGGTTTTTTGTTTTGATAATAAGAGTATAATCATCAGGACAAGTTATTTCAGTAATGCCTCCAAGGTAGGTTGAATACATACCAAGTGGGTTGTTTAAGAGTAATTCATAAGTAAATTTAACATCTTTTGAAGTAAAGGGGACCCTGTCATGCCATTTAACTCCTTCTTCTAATTTAAATGTCCATTCTTTACCATCTTCACTCACTTCCCAAGATTTAGCTAAATTAGGCTTAGGCTCAAGATTTTCATCAATCATTACAAGGGGATCATAAATTAAGCTGAAAACTTCATAGCCTATTTGACTATAAGATATCATGGGACTTAGGGAGTCAATCTCTACAGTAACCCCAATCCTCATAGTATCATTTTGTCCAGGATTTGACCCCATACTACTTGTGGTAGGTGGGGAAAATATAAGTCCAAGGACAAGTAAAAACAATACTACCTTCTTATTTACCATTTTATTCTCCTCCTTATTCCTTCCCTTTAATAACAGCAGGTTCAGTGATTATCAGTTCTTTTTTATCAGCATCCAAGCGGGCCATAACTCCTATGGGTAGAGTTGCAATATCCCTAGTATGGCCTAGGGGTAATCCATGAATGGCTGGGACTTTTAGAGGCCTTATATGTTCATAAAGCAAATCCTCTAAACTAATATCTACATAATAGCCTGGATTATGAAGGTTAGGTTTGCAATTAAAACACTCCCCAACAACTATTCCCTTAACTTTCTCAAACTTACCTGCATTCGCTAAGTGGGTTAGCATATGGTCAATTAACCAAGGCTCAGTTTCAAGTTCTTCTAAGAATAAGATCTTACCATCTGTATCGATTTCATAAGGAGTACCTAGGGTTGAACATATCAAGCTTAAGTTTCCTCCAATAAGGGGTCCCTCTGCTTGGCCTGAGTATAGGATATTTATCCACTTATCAGGATCAGCTAGGGGTATCTGCCCTATGGGATCAGTACTAGTAAGGGCTTTAAATAGGTATTCTTTTGTATAATTACTTAAGTCTTGAGGGTTATACCTTGACATCCCTGGCCCATGAAAGGTTACAAGGCCCGTTTTATTAAAAATGGCTAAGTGTAGGTATGTAATATCACTAAAGCCTATAAATATTTTAGGATTAGCCCTTACAAGGTCAAAATCTATAAATTTAACCATGCGGGCCGATCCATAGCCACCTTGAGTTACAAAAACTGCACTTACATTTTCATCTGCAAACATTTGATTAAAGTCATGGGCCCTTTCTTCATCTGTACCAGCTACAAAACCCTTGCTGGCATTTAAATGCTTTGAAAATTTAACATGGTAGCCCCATTTTTTTAAACTTTCCATCCCCTAAGGACATCACTCCGAATAAATGAAGGACTAGCTGGAGAAATAACCCCTATAGTATCCCCCTTTTCTAAAACTTTTGCCTTTACTATCATACAAAGGACCCCCTAAATTAAACTGAGAATTGTTAATTTTCTTGCTATATTAATACCCTTTTTTTGTAATAAACAGCAAAAAAAGTTTCTGCTACACATTCGCCCACCTTCCCTTACATTAAAAAAAGCCTACTATAATTAGTAGACTCTTAAATTAATAAAATATTTCTGAGTGTTTATCTTCTATATAAGTTTCTTCTAAGTCCCTAAGATGGTATAGGTAACCCTTATCATCAAAATACTTAGCTTGTATTGGGCATTTTTTTACACAAGCACAACACTTGATACAAATGCCCGTGATTTTAGTAACATCTTCAAAATCAATGGATTCCATGGGACAAGACTTGGCACATATTTTACAATCTATACATGTATCCCTTGTCTTTGGTGTAACTTTTAATATAGATATAAATTGCCCATCCTTATCTAGGGGTTTAAAGTAACCCCTATAGGGATCTTCCTCTCCCCTTACACTTAATATTTTATTAGGTTGATTTGCAATAATTTTTTTAGCACTTTCTTCTCCTAACTTATCTAATAAGATTAAATCCTTTGAATTTGGTCTATTTGACCCAAGAGATTTTGAAAAGGAGTGTTCTCCAACAAAGGCACCTGCAGAAATTACTTTAAAATCTCTTTTTAAAAGTATATCTCTTAGTTCAATAAGGGCATCGTCATAATTGCGATTTCCGTAGGTGACTATTCCAATTGCCAAGGCTCCTTTGCCTTGTAGCGTATTTAAAAAGTTTAATAATAAATTGGGGAGTCTTCCAGCGTAAACAGGAAGACCAATTATTACTATATCATCCTTACCAAAGCCATATGTGACCTTTCTTTCTTTAGCTAGGGTAAAATCTAGAAGGCTAAGTGGAAACGTTAGTTTATGACTTAGGGATTCACCTAATTTTGTAACTATCATTTTAGTATTTCCAGTTGGACTAAAATATAAAGCATAAATTTTTTTATATTTGATAAAACTACCTCCTTATCCTAGCAATTATTTATTATCAGCAAATATTTCATTTTTTATCATTAAACCTGTAGGACTTACTGCCAAGCCTCCTTCAGCTGTTTCTCTTAAAGAAGGAGGGAGGGCTTTTCCTACCTTAAACATAGTATCCACAACTTCATCAAAGGGTACTATGCTTTTAATTCCTGCAAGGGCCATATCAGCACATATTAAAGCATTAGCTGTACCAATGGCATTTCTTTTTAAGCAAGGGGCTTCTACCAAACCAGCAATGGGGTCACATACTAGGCCTAGTATATTTTTTATAGTCATTGCTGCTGCATCTAAGGATTCAGAAGGACTTCCACCGAGGATTTCTACAATACCTGCAGCTGCCATAGCTGCTGCAGACCCTGTTTCTGCTTGGCACCCCCCCTCTGCACCAGATACGGAGGCGTTTTTTGTAATTAAATAACCTATTGCCCCTCCTGTAAAAAGAGCTAGGGTAATTTCTTCATCTTTTATGGAGAAGTCTTCTCCAACGCTAATAAGGGCCCCAGGTAAAATTCCACTTGCCCCAGCAGTTGGAGCTGCAACAATTAACCCCATGGAAGCATTTACTTCTAAAACAGCCATAGCACTTGCAACTGCTTTATTCATTTGACTCCCAGAAGCTGTTTTTTTATTTTCATAATAGGACTTTAACTTCTTTGCATCCCCACCAATAAGGCCTGAAACAGATTTTATATCTTCTTTTAAGCCCTTATTAATAGCATTTTTCATAATGCTTAATGACTCTTTCATTTGTGTAAGAATCTCATCCCTGGATCTGCCCGTAACAAACATTTCTCTTTCTATCATAATCTCAGAAATTTTCACACCCCTATGGTTACATAAGGCTAGCAATTCCTCACCCTTGGTAAAATTTACTTTCATTAGCCTCCCCCTTATAAAGAATCTATCATATAGGTTTTTATTACATTATCACTTAAAGTATCTATTTTTCTTACTATATCCTCTGAAAGAGGGTGGTCTAATTCAAGAATCATAAAAGCAGTTTCTCCCTTTTCCTGCCTAAAAACATTCATAGTCGCTATATTGATTTGATGTTTACCTAAAACCCTGGTAACCTCTGAGATAATACCAGGGGTGTCAATGTGTCTTACAATCAAAGTAGGATATTCTCCTGTAAACTCAATATCAAGTCCGTTTATTTCAATAATTTTAATGTTACCTCCACCTATGGATGACCCTACTATTTCAGATTTATTACCATCAAAGTATTCTAAAACTATTTTTACTGTATTTGGGTGGACATCCCCTAAGTTTATTTCAAAGAATTCATAATCTAAACCAATTTCATTTGCTAAGGTGAGTGCTTGCCCTAGCTTTGGGTCATTTGGCATAAGACCTAGTACACCTGCTACTAAAGCCCTGTCACTTCCATGACCCTTGTAAGTTTTTGCAAAAGAACCATGCAAGTAAAAGCTTGCTTTTTTTATCTTATCTTTGCTTGTTTTTCTTGCCATCATACCAATCTTTGCAGCCCCAGCTGTATGAGAACTAGAGGGGCCTATCATATTTGGGCCCACAACATCAAAGACGCTATAATTTGTTGACTTCATTTTTTTCACCTGCCTAGTAAAATATATCTTCTAAAGAATAGTTTAGCATAATATTTTTAATATACAAGAAAATTAGGTAAGAGGTCAAGCTAATAATTATTCATAAAAAGCGTCTACGATGCTTTCGCGCATCTGAGCCCCTTCCTTAATACGGTAGGGGATAATCCCCT
>CAZSLV010000053.1:0-12818 GCA_964607545.1 uncultured Gudongella sp.
AATTACCCCCTAACAAATAAAAAAGTAGCTATCTATTTGTTTTAGAAAGCTACTTTATATAGTATTTTTTAGAATGCAGGTGTACTTGCCCAGCCGTATTGGTCTATTAAAAACTGTCTTACCTTATCGCTTGATATAACTTTAATTAAAGCCTTTATCTTTTCGCTTTCCTTATTGTCATCCCTTGAAACTAAGGAAATTGCATAACCTTTAGTTATATCATCTTGTTCTTCAACATATAACCTTTGTTCATCACCCTCTAGTTCTAGGCTTTTTGCATAAGTTGGATACATAACAGCAAGGCCAGTTTCTTGGTATCTTTGAGCTAGGCTAGTTAAGGGTACCTGGTCATTAAGAACTAAGCTTTTAGGATTTGAATCAATATCATCTATTGTCAATCCAATAGTCTTGTTATCTTTAAAAGTTAATAGGCCTGCTTGACCTAAGAGGTAGAGGGACCTGCTTAAGTTTGTAGCATCATCGGCTAAAGTGATACTAGCTCCATCTGGTATCTGATCAAGACTTGTATAATCTTTTGAGTAAAGGGCAAAGGTAGCATGGTAAATAGGCTTTACTGTTTTTAAGTTTGAATTGTTAGATTCATTAAATGACTGCAGGAAATAATCATGTTGGATCATGTTTGCATCTAATTCCTTGTCTTTTAAAAGGTTATTGGGTGTTTGGTAGTCGGAAAATTCATTTATCTTTAGGGTAAATCCTTCTTCTTGTAAGTCATCTTCTACTAATAATAAGATATCCTTCATTGGGTAGAATGAAACCCCCACACTTATTTTTTTATCTTCATCTGGGGAGGGCTTGCTACATCCAAAAATTGATAAACTTAAGACAAGTAAACTTAATAACAATATTCTTCTTTTCATTTTTTCATCATCCTTATCTAATATCATTTTTTTTAGCTAGTTTGTTTCCAAGTGTTTGTAAAATTTGTACTATTAAAATCATAATAAGTATTATAATCCACATTAATTTATAGTTAAAATTATAATAACCTTCACTTATGGCTAAGTAGCCTAAACCTCCTCCACCAATTATACCCATTACAGTAGAATAAGATAAAAGACTTATACTTGTGGATGTAAAACTTAAAATTAAGCCTGGTCTTGCTTCTTTTAATAAAAAATACCTCCAATACTGCAGTGAACTTGCTCCCAGGGCATAGGATGTTTCGTATGTTGTTTTATCCACATCTAATAGGTCTCTTTCTGTAAACCTAGCAAATGTTGCTAGACCAATTAAGCTCAAGGGGATTTTAGAAGCATCAACTCCAAATCCAGTTCCAATGAAAAACCTATTAAAGGGGATCATAACTATAATAAATAAAATAAAGGGGATAGACCTTACTATATTTATAAAGGCAGATATTAAAAAATACACAAGTTTGTTTTTATAAATCCCATCTGACCTAGTAATAAATAAGATAAATCCAAGTAATAAGCCAAGTATTAAGGAAATTATCATTGCTGTTATCATCATATCTAAGGTTTCATATAAGGATTTAAAAATATCTATTCTAAACTTTATAAATGTTTCTATATATTGGTTAATCACTTAAAAAGGCCTCCTTATAGGATTTGGGGGCTATCTTTTTTTGCTCTAGTGGAAGAATGTTTGTAAGTTTTCCTCTTTCTATAATTCCAACACGAGAACAAATTGCCTTAATTACAGAAATATTGTGGGAAACTAAGACTATTGTTGTTTCAAATTGTTCATTAATATCCCTTAGTAAAAGTAGTATTTCATAACTCATCTTTTCATCTAGAGCTGAAGTAGGTTCATCGCAAAAGATAAGTTGAGGCCTTGTCATAAGACTACGGGCAATTGCCACCCTTTGTTTTTGTCCTCCAGATAAATTCCTAATATATGCTTGTTCAAAATTAGAAAGACCAACAAAAGATAGGATTTCTTTAGCCTTTATTATTGAGTTCTTTTTGTTTTCCTTCCTAATTTTTGCTGGTAAAATAACATTGTCCATTACATTTAAATTGCTTAATAGGTTGAATCCTTGAAAAATCATAGATGTATCTTTAACTAACTCGTGTTTACTGGTTGAATCTAGTTTTTTGCCCATTAAAAATATATCCCCAAAATCAGGTTCTATAAAGCCATTCATTAGCCTAAGGATTGTTGATTTCCCACTACCTGTTTCTCCTACTAGACCATAAATTTCTTTTTTGAATATAAATAAATTAACATCATCTACTACCTTTATTTCTTTATCGTTAATTATATATTTTTTTGTGACATTTTCAAACCTTATCATTTACCCACCTACCCTTTATCTAGCCACCAAATCTTATCATAACCTAAATTTAAATTTACCTCAATAGGTTAGTATCAATAATTAAAAAAGCGTCTACGACGCTTTCGCTATGAAACCCTAGGTTTCCTTCGACGATGCTTTCGCGCATCTGAGCACCTTCCTTAATACGGCAGGGGATAATCCCCTACAACCTTTGTTTTTTATTTGTTAGGAAAGTTAAACTTTCCTAATAAATAAAAAGTAGTAGACGAATCTTTTTATATTCGTCTACTTTAAAATATACTGTGTGTTTTTTCTATTCTTAAAGGAAGAAATACTAGAAAATCCTAGAGACTTTAAGGTATTCTTAACTTTTAAAATCCCTCCATAAAAATCTTCATTAAAGTGTGCATCTGAACCAAGTGTAATAATCCTGCCACCAAGTTCCTTATACCTCTTTATGACTTCTTCCTTTGGAAAAGTTGTATTTAAGTCCCCCCTAAGGCCGGATGTGTTTACTTCAATACCCTTTCCCTTTTCTATAAGGCTTACTAGAATTTTATCAATTATTTCTTTATAATCCTTATAATTGTAAGTTTTATCTTTAAAGGGTCCATACCTAACTATAAAGTCTAAATGGCCAAGGACCTCGTAGTTAGAAAAGTTTTCTACCATTTCAAGGACAAGTTCAAAGTACCTAAAGTAAGCTTCATATTGGGTTTTTTTATTAAAAAAATCTCCTAGATAAAAGTCTCCTCCATCTCCATAGTGGATAGATGAGATTACAAAGTCAAAAGGATATTTACTTAAAAATTCATTGATTTCATTTTTATGGTTTTTTTCATACCCAATTTCTACCCCAACCCTTATAGGGATATTGAAATCTTCTTCATATTTTTTCATGCTTTTAAAATACTCATCATAGTCTATGTGGTCATGAAAGTCAACTTCTGTACCTCCAAAGTCTATATGGTCTGTAAATAAAAGATAATCTAGCTTAAGTTCTCTTGCCCTTAAGATATAATCCCTTATACTTGCCATACTATCTGGAGAATAATTTGTGTGAACATGATGATCTGTATACTTCAAGTTTAATACCCCCTACTTCATTCTTTTAGCTAATTCTTCATAAATATCTCCCAAGCTAATACCCTCATTTACAAGTAAAACCAACAAGTGGTAAATTAAATCACTTGATTCATATATTAAGTCCTCATTATTATTTTTAGCCCCAATAATTACTTCTGCTGCTTCTTCTCCTACTTTTTTTAGGATCTTATCTAGACCCTCTTTAAATAGGTAATTTGTATAAGAGCCTTCTTTTGGATTTAACTTTCTATCAAGTATTACCTTGTAAAGTTCTCCTAGGGTATTTGTGTAATCCTTTGAAGGTATAACTTCATCAAAAAAACAAGAGTAGGCTCCAGTGTGACATGCACCACCTCTTTGTTTTACCTTTAGGAGTATGGCATCTTTGTCACAATCATAATAAAAACCCCTCAACTCTTGGATGTTGCCAGAAGTTTCTCCCTTTTTCCATATCTCCTTCCTAGACCTAGAATAATAATGGACTACATTTGTTTCTAAGGTGAGTTTAAGAGATTCTTTGTTCATATAGGCTAGCATTAGGACTTCCCCTGTTGCTATATCTTGTGCTATGGCTGGGACAAGTCCATCCTTATCGTATTTAATATCCATTATATGACCACCTCAATCCCCTTTGATTTTAAATATTCTTTTAAGGCCTTAATTTCTATCTCTTTATAGTGAAAGACACTTGCTGCTAAAAGACCAGATGCATTCCCTAAAAAGGCCCCCTTATAAAAGTCTTCCATTTTTCCTGCCCCCCCTGAGGCAATAACTGGAATATCTACATTGCTAGTAATTGTCTTTAAGAGTTCTATATCATAGCCCTCCTTCATACCATCTGCATCTATGCTGTTTAATACAATTTCTCCTACTCCCAGGCTTACAGCTTCCTTAGCCCACAAAAGAGCATCAAGGCCTGTATCTAGCCTTCCTCCATTTATAAATACCCCCCACTTATCTTCTCCTAGCTTCTTTACATCCATTCCAAGAACTACTCTGTTTTTCCCGTATTTTTTACTAGCTTGACTTAGCAATTCTTTATTATTAACAGCTCCTGAGTTAATTGAAACCTTATCTGCTCCCTTTTGTATAATTTCTGTAAAGTCTTCTAAGGTTTTTACCCCACCCCCAACACAAAGTGGTATATTTATTTTTGAAGCTACTTTTTCTACAAAATCAAGTGATACCTTCCGTCCTTCATTAGTAGCAGTAATATCATAAAAAACCAATTCATCTGCAAGGGCGTTAGAATAAAACTCTGCTAAAGTTTCTGGGTCATCTACATCTTTTATATTGTCAAACTTTTTCCCCTTTACAACCCTACCATCTCTTACATCCAAGCATGGAATAATTCTTACTGGCATTTTAAAACCTCCCCTAAGTCTAGTTTTCCATCATATAGGGCTTTGCCTACAATAGCGCCGTACATCCCCATACTCTTTAATTTTTTTATATCTTCTAAGCTAGTAACTCCTCCTGAAGCAATGACTTCAATTGATAGAGATTTTACTACTTCTTCATACATTTGAAAATTAGGTCCTATTAGCATGCCATCTTTTTCTATATCAGTATAAACGATGCGGTTAAGTCCATAGGCCTTTAATTCTTTTATAAAATCAATAGCCTTGATATTAGAAACTTCCTGCCAGCCATTTGTAGCTATAAGGCCATTTATGGCATCTATGGAGACTATAATTTTTTCTCCGTATTTTTCAATCATCTCTTTAGCCCAAGTAGGATTTTTAACCGCTACCGTTCCAAGAATTACCCCTGATACACCCAAGTTAAATAAAGACTTTATCCCATCTTCATCTCTTATACCTCCACCTAGCTGGATGGGAATCTTAATGTTTTCTAGTATCTCTCTTACCACAGGCTCATTGGACCTCTTGCCATCCTTAGCCCCATCTAGGTCCACTATGTGAAGAATTTTAGCCCCCATACCTTCCCACCTCTTAGCAACCTTGACTGGGTCTTTTTCATAAATAGTTACTTTATCATAAGAACCTTGGGTTAGTCTTACACATGATTTATCTTTAATATCAATTGCTGGGTAAATTATCATACTTACAAAACCCCCTTTGTACTTACTACTTGGCCACCACTTACATAAATTGCTTCCTTTATAGCCCTTCCCAGGCCTTTAAAGGTTGCTTCTACCATATGGTGGTCGTTTTCTCCCCGCATTAAGTCTATATGGAGGGTTAGGCCTGCTGAAATAGCAAAAGCATGAAAAAACTCCTTAAAAGATTGGGTTTCCATATCTCCTATTCTTTCACATTTAAACTTTAAGTTTTCTACTAAATATGGTCGGTTAGAAATATCTAGGGCTACAAGGACTAGGCTTTCATCCATAGGAGTTATGGGGGATGCAAATCTTTGTATTCCTTTTTTATCTCCCAAGGCCTCTTTAAAACATCCCCCTAAAGAAAGGCCAATGTCCTCAACACTATGGTGGGTATCTACATAAAGGTCCCCTTGGCAGGATATATCTAAGTCAAAACCTGCATAAAATGCCATGGCTCTTAGCATGTGGTCAAAAAATCCAATTCCAGATTTTATATTTATAATTCCAGAACCATCTAGGTTAAGGTTTACTTCTATCTTTGTTTCTAGGGTTTGTCTACTTATCTTAGCTTGACGCATTTTTTACCTCCTCTATAGCTTCTATCACAAGGTCATTTTCACTTTTACTTCCTATGGTGAGCCTATGGTAACCATCCAGGCCTGGTCCAAAGTCCCTAATAAGTATACCTTTTTCTAAAAGACCTTCATATAAGTACTTTGGTGCCTTAAAAAACAAGAAATTTGCAGAAGATGGAAGGGGTCTGATTCCATTTTTTTCTAAGTATTCCCTCATTCTCTCGCGTTCTTTTTTAATTATCATAACATTTTCCCTAATTAGTTTGTCATTAGAAAGAGCCTTTAAGGCCATTTCTTGGGAAAGAGTATTTACATTATATGGAGACCTTACAAGATTTATGCAGTCTATGGTTTCCTTGTTTGCAAGCATATAACCTAGTCTTATCCCAGCAAGGCCAATGGCCTTTGAAAAGGTTCTTAATACAACAAGGTTGTCAAAATCTATCAACTCTTCTTCACTTATTTGTTCATCAGCAAACTCAATATATGCTTGATCAAGTACTACCATGGCATCAACTGATTTAATAATTTTAAAGATGTCTTGTCTTTTAATTATTGTTCCTGTTGGATTATTGGGATTACTTAGTATAACTAGCTTGGCTTTTTTTTCTCTTATAAATTCTATAAAGCCGTCTACATTTAAGCTTTCCATATTATCAAGTGGATAGGCTAGGTAGTTACCCTTGTGGATAATAGTAAATATCTTATACATTGAAAATGTAGGAGATATGCTTGCTACAACTTGACCTGCTTCAAGATAAGCCTTCATCATCAACTCTATAAGTTCACTTGAACCATTGCCTACTAAAATTTTATTTGAATTTACAAGAAGCTTTTCACCTAGTCTTTCTCTTACCTTATCACTTCTATCTAGGGGGTAGCGGTTTAGGCCATTTATCCAATCTATTCCTTCATTTGCATCTAATTTTAACCTGTATTCTCTTTCAACTAGCTCGTAGGCTTTTAGTTCTTTTATTTCTTTTCTTAAGTACTTTCTCATTTTTTTATTTCCCCATCCTTATCTTAATTGAATTTGCATGTCCTGTTAAACCTTCATCTTCAGCTAAAAGAATTATATCTTCACCTACTTTTTCAAGTGCAGATTTAGAATAATATAAAAGTGAGGTTTTCTTAGTAAAATCATCTACACTAAGTCCTGATGAAAAGCGGGCTGTCCTTGATGTAGGCAGGGTGTGGTTTGGACCTGCATAGTAGTCTCCAAGAGGTTCTGGTGAGTACTCCCCTAAAAAAATAGCTCCTGCATTTTTAACCATTTTATAATCATTAAAGGGGTCTTTGGTAAGGATTTCTAAATGTTCTGGGGCTAGCTTGTTGGCTAAGTCAAAACACTCTTTTTTGGTCTGACAAAGTATAATAGCTCCGTATTTTTCTAGGGAAAAACTTGCTATATGACTTCGACTAAGACCCTTCAATTGCTTGGAAAGTTCTTCTTTTATCCTCTCTGCCAAGTCCCTGCTATCAGTAAGGACTATGCTAGCTGCTCTTTTGTCATGTTCTGCTTGGGCTATTAAGTCTGCCCCAATAAAGCTAGGATTTGCATCCTTATCTCCAATAATTACTACTTCGCTTGGTCCAGCTACCATATCTATTCCTACCAGTCCTGAAAGTTTATGCTTGGCGGTTGCTACATAAATATTGCCAGGTCCAACTATCTTATCTACTCTTTTTATAGTTTCACTCCCATATGCTAGGGCAGAAATTGCTTGTGCCCCCCCAACTTTATAAATCTCTTTAACCCCAAGTAAATCAGCTGCAACTAGGACTGAATCCTTAATATTCCCATCTTGGTCTGCGGGTGTTGTAATTACTATTCTCTTTACTCCTGCTAATTTTGCAGGTATCACATTCATCATCACTGTAGAAGGATAAGAAGCAGTTCCTCCTGGAACATATATGCCAACCTCTTCAATTGGATTAATAATTTGTCCTAAGACAATATCATCCCCTTCTCTTATTTCGTAGCCTTCTCTTATTTGTTTTTTATGGTACTTTTTTATATTTTCTATAGCATTTAGAATAGCCCCTTTTAGATCCTTATCAATATTTTCCTTTGCTCTTTTTATTTCATCTTCTCTTACTTTTAAATCCCTTATTTTATTCTTATCATAAAGATGTGTGAACTTAAGTAAAGCCTTGTCACCATCTAACCTTACTTCTTCTATAATTTCATCTACCCTAAGACTTATTTCCTTTAAGTCTATTTGACTTCTTGCTAAAATAGCCTTAATTTTTTCCTTATCCTTATTGGCATCTAGTATTTGAAGCATTTAAAGTCCCCCCAATAACTTTTCAATCTTTCTTATTTCATCAAATTTAAACCTATAACTTACCTTGTTAGCTATAAGGCGGGCGCTTATTGGGTCTAGTTCTTCTAATACCACTAAGCCATTATCTGCCAAGGTAGAACCTGTTTCTACTATGTCTACGATTACTTCACTTAAACCCATTAGGGGGGCTAGTTCCACTGCCCCTCTTAATTTTATGATTTCTATTTCCTGGTCTTTATTTTTAAATATTGATTCTACATATGCCGGATAGTTGGTCCCTATGGTTAAGACTTCGTTTTTCTTAACTAAGTTTTGATCTTTAAAACCAGCTATTACAAATCTACATTTACCAAAATTTAGGTCTAAAACCTCATATACATCCTTATTATCCTCAAGTATAATATCTTTTCCCACTATGCCTAGGTCAGCTACTTTTTTCTCCACATAAGTTACCACATCAGCAGGTTTTACAAATATAAAGTTCACTTTTTTATTTGCACTGTAATGGACTAGCTTTCTAGAGTTTTCTTTTACGTTTATCTCATATTCACTACCCTTAAACAATTCTAGGCCCTGGTTACCCAGCCTCCCTTTTGCTATGGCTATAGTAAGTTTATCCATTACCTTACCTCCTTTAATCTGGTCCTTGTCAATAAATCCATATCTATCATAAATCCTATGGCAGGAACCTTCATCCCATAGTTAGCTGTAGACTTATCGTACCTTCCCCCACTAAGTAGCTTAGTTGGAAGAGATGAGGAATACCCCCTAAATATTACCCCATCATAGTAGTCAAGGTCTGCTATCATTGATAAGTCTATCCTTATCTTATCTTCTATGCCTTTTTTAGTAAATGCTTGGTCCAGGTTTTCTAGGTAAGTTATGTGGCCTTTCATTTTAATACTTAAATCATATGATTTAATTTTGTCTAAGACATCACTTATCTTACCTTGAAGGTTGAATATATTTGCTAATACTTGGTTGTTTAAGTTTAAGGATTTTATCATGTAAGATAATTCACTTTGGTTTTTCTTAGAAATTAATTCTTTTACCTTTAGTTCATCACTTTTATCTAAGTTTGCTTCTTTAAATAAGGTATCTAAGAAAGTACTAAAACCCATTTCTAAAATATAGGACTCCTCTAGGGTATTTAAAATATTAATAGCCATTTGAATAATTTCTATATCTGCCTTCTCTACCTCATCCCCTAGGGACTCAATCCCCATTTGGTATCTTTGTTCAATGACCCCCCTAGGGGTATTTTTAAATATTTTAGAATTATAGTAAACCTTTAGAGGGGGTTCTCCTTCCCACTTTGAGAATATTTGGCTTAGTATACTTGTAGTTATATCAGGTCTTAAGACATATATTTTTGAGTCACCCCCTAAAACCTTAACAACTTTTGTAGAATCTTGTACTAAGTTTCTTTTAATAAAGTCATCATAAGCTTGGAAGGTCCTTGGTTCAATAATTGAAAAACCCTTTCTTTCAAAATATTCTTCTATCTCTCTTTCAATTTCCTTTCTAATTTTTGTTACTGTAAGTTCTTCTTTTATATTCCTAAATTGCACCCTAATCTCCCCTTTTTAATATTTATACCAATAAAAAAGCGTCTACGATGCTGCGCGCATCTGAGCACCTACCTTAATACGGCAGGGGATAATCCCCTACAACCTTTATTTTTTATTTGTTAGGAAAGTAGAACTTTCCTAACAAATAAAAAAACCATATAGGCTAGCTATATGGTTAAAAATACTTCTTCCATCATAGAACTAAGCCCTCGTTTTTTAAACAACTTAACAAGGGCATACAGGCATAATCTGCCTTATAAACCCTTTATCTATGATGATTATGTAATTTATAATTATTTACTTCTTTAATTTTCATTAGTTTTTCCCCTCATGTTCTTTATCGGTCTACCATAGTATAGCATTGTAGGCAATAAGAGTCAAGTAAACCTATTAAATTTTTACATATTTATCCTGCAAATGAAAAATAAATCAAGACTAATAGACCAAGTACAATCCTGTACCAGCCAAAGGGTTTGAAATTATTATTTTTAATGTATTGTAGGAGCATCTTAATAGCAATAATTGAAACTAGAAAGGCTACTATCATCCCTGTAAGTAAAACAATTAATTCTGTAGCTGTAAAATTAAAACCAAACTTAAGAAGTTTTAAGGCGCTTGCCCCAAACATTATTGGTATAGACATAAAAAATGAGTACTCTGCTGCTATATAACGAGAAGACCCCAGTATCATAGCCCCAATTATGGTGGCACCTGACCTAGATGTTCCAGGAATTAAGGATAAGACTTGAAACATACCTATCCCAAGTGCTGTCTTATAGGATAAACCTTTAAAATCATTTATCGTAGGTGTTTTGTCTTTGTTTTTATTCTCTATAAGTATAAAGATTACCCCATATAGGATTAGCATTAGGGCTACTGTATGGTAATTATAAAAATTAGCTTCAAACCAATCATCTAACAGTACTCCTAAAACCCCTGCTGGTATTATACCTATGATGACCTTATACCAAATAATCATAGTTTCTCTTTTTTCTTTAAGAGATTTTTTGGGTGAAAAGGGGTTTAGCTTATGAAAATAAATGACAACTACTGCTAGTATAGCCCCTAGTTGTATCACTACCAAAAACATTTCCTTAAATGCTGGTGTAGCATTTAACTTTATAAATTCATCAACTAAAATCATATGGCCTGTAGAACTTATTGGCAACCACTCTGTAATCCCTTCTACAAGTCCTAGAATTATAGCTTTTAATATTTCAAAAAAAACCATCTAATGTACCTCCAAGTGTATTTTATATTAAGTCTAGCCTATTAAATCATTTCCTGCATATTTTCTAGCATATTAGTTATTGGAGGGACCACTTGCTTTTTCCTAGATAAAATTCCTGTAGCTAAGAAGGAACTGTTAATTAAGGTTTTATCAAAAGCCTTGGCTATCAGGGTTTTATTGTGGCCAACTACTATGATCTCAGAACACTCATTAAATATATCTGTTAACATTAACATAAAGATTGAGTAGTTATGAATTTTAGAAGTTTCTTCCATTAATACCAATAAATCATCCTTCATAAAAGATAAACTCCCTGGGTCCATTGTATAAACCTGGGCAATGGCAATAGTTTCTTTGTTTATTGTAAAGCTTTTTAAATCTTGTTTTAATAGTTCTTCTGGAGTCTTTCCCACTAAAGAGGTTCCAGCCTTAAACATTTCTAGGGCAAATTTATCAATATCTAAGTCAGCCATCCTAGCAAGTCTATCTAGTATCATCTTGTCTACATTAGTAGAAGTAGGGGACTTAAATAAGATAGTGTCAGATATTATTGCAGCTGCTAAAATTCCAGCCATCTTCTTTGATGGTCTCCGACCATTTTCAAATATTATAGATGCAATTATAGTAGCAGTAGAACCCACTGGTTCATTTCTAAAGTAAATGGGACTACCAGAAAAAACATCTGCTACCCTGTGGTGGTCAATTATTTCTAGGATTTCACATTCTTCAAGTCCATCTACTGATTGACTTCTTTCATTGTGGTCTACTAAAATCACTTTTTTCTTGGTAGATGAGATTAGGTGGTATCTAGAAATTAGTCCTATCACCTTATTATTATCATCAGTGACTGGGTAAGACCTAAACCTGGTTTGGGACATCATGGCCCTAACATCATCAACTATATCATCAGTAGAAAATAATATAATATTATCCCTAGTCATAACAAAACTTATTGGGATTGATTGGGTTATAAGTCTTGATGTAGTAAATGTTTCGTGGGGGGTTGAAATTAAGGTAACCTTGTTTTTTTTAGCTAATTCAAGGGTTTCAGGATGGACATCTATATCTCCAGTTACTATCATTAAAGAAACATTGTTTTTTATAGCAAGTTCTTGTACATCCTTTCTATCCCCGCATATGACTATATCAAATTCTTCAATATAGTCCTTTATAGATTCTGGCTCCATGGCAAGGACTAAGACCTTTCCCTTTAAGGGTCTTATTTCTTTGGGTATATTTATAGGTTTAGCAGATAGGGTATCGATTATATTGTCAATGCTTGTATTTGATTTGCCTAGAATTGTATTATCCCAAACATCTATGTAACTTTGTATTATATCTGAGAGGGTAACAATTCCTATTAGTTTTTCATTTTCATCAGTTATGGGTATGCTGTGGACATTGTTTTTAGTCATTAAGTTTAAGGCCATTCTCAATGATATATCAGAGCTTATGGGGGCTATCTTATCGTAATTTAAATCCTCAACACTTTGTTTTACAGTTTCAATCAATATAGGTGGTTCAATATCAAAATACTCTAAAATAAACTTTGTTTCCCTATTAATTTCTCCAAGTCTAACAGGGATGGCGTTAATTTCTCCTCCTGCGTTTTTGTATTCTGCATAGGCTAAAGCAGAACAAATAGAATCTGAATCTGGATTCTTGTGACCTGTTATATAAACTGTTTCTTTCACTATGTATTTCCCCCTAGAATTATTTTACATAAATTGTTTAAG
>CAZSLV010000054.1:0-12801 GCA_964607545.1 uncultured Gudongella sp.
ATATAAATATAAGAAGGAGTGATTAGATGAAAAAGCTTTTGACAGGAAACGAAGCAATTGCTAGAGGTGCCTTCGAAGCAGGTTGCCATGTTGCAACAGCTTACCCAGGAACACCTAGTACTGAAATCCTGGAAAACGTTTCCACATACGAAGAAATTTATTCAGAATGGTCAACAAATGAAAAGGTAGCCCTAGAAGTTGCAGCAGGTGCTTCTATAGCTGGAGCAAGGTCTATGGTTGCAATGAAGCATGTTGGTCTTAATGTAGCAGCAGATCCACTATATACTATTGCTTATGAGGGAGTTAATGGAGGCCTAGTAGTTATTACAGCAGATGAACCAGGCATGCATAGTTCTCAAAACGAGCAAGATAACAGGCTAACAGCAGTCCATGCTAAAGTTGCCCTTATGGAACCTTCAGATTCACAAGAGTGTAAGGACTTTATAAAGCAAGCTTTTGATATTTCAGAAGAGTTTGATACACCTGTTTTATTTAAAGTTACTACAAGAATTTGCCACAGCAAAGGCCCTGTAGAATTACAAGATAGGATAGAACACCCAGTAAAAGAGTATGTAAAAGACATAAAAAAATACATAATGGTACCAGCTAACTCTAGGGTTAAGCATGTTGAAATGGAAGAGACAAGAATCCCAAGGTTACGAGAATTTTCAAATACTACTGATTTAAATAGGATAGAATACAATGACAAAAAGATAGGAATTATAACTTCAGGGGCAAGTTATGTCCATGCAAAGGAAGTATTTAAAGATACCGTATCCTACCTTAAGGTTGGCTTTAGCTGGCCTTTACCAGATAAAAAGTTCCAAGAATTTGCTGATCAAGTTGAAACCCTTTATGTAATAGAGGAAAATGAGCCTTATATGGAACAGTTTATTAAGGCCATGGGGATTAAGTGCATAGGCAAGGAAATATTTTCTGTTTGTGGAGAAATAAACCCACAAATAATCAGAGAGGCTATCCTTGGAGAAAAACCTGAAGAAGGTTACTCTATGGATATACAAGCTCCAAGTAGACCACCAGCCCTATGTGCAGGATGTCCACACAGGGGTATCTTTTATGAAATGTCCAAGTATAAAAACAAGATAAATGTAACATCAGATATAGGTTGCTACACCCTAGGGGCAATGGCTCCCCTTAATGTTGGAGATACTGTAATATGTATGGGGGCTGGAATTTCTGCTGGAATTGGATTTGATAGGACAAATAGGATTGCAGGAAGGGATAAGAAAACTTTTGGAGTAGTTGGGGATTCAACCTTCTTCCACTCTGGTATAACAGGCCTAATCGATGCAGTATACAATGATAGCAATATGGTCACAGTAATTTTAGACAATAGAATTACAGCCATGACAGGCCACCAAGAAAACCCTGGAACAGGAAAAACTGTTAAGGGGATAGAATCACCTACAATAGACCTTGTTGCCCTAGTTAAGGCTATTGGTATAAAGGATGAAAATATTAGAGTTATTGACCCATATGATATGGCTGCTAACAAAGAAGCAGTTAAGGCTGCAATAGCAGCAGATGAACCTTTCGTTATAGTTACAAAGCAACCTTGTGCCCTAATTAAGAGCGTAATTAAGGAAAGAGAAGGACTATATTCACAAGTTAACCAAGACCTATGTAAAAAATGTAAAACTTGCTTAAAGATTGGTTGTCCTGCAATTTCTATGAAAGACAATGTTGTATCCATAGATACAACCCAGTGTAATGGGTGTGAGGTTTGTGTGCAAGTATGTCCATTTAATGCTATAGAAGCCTTTGGCAAGGAGGTAGAATAAGATGACTAAGAGCTTATTATTAGTTGGAGTAGGTGGACAAGGGACAATCCTTGTTTCAAAGATACTTTCTGAGGGACTTCTAGAAGAAGGTTACAGTGTGAAAATGGCAGAAATACACGGGATGAGCCAAAGGGGTGGAAGCGTTACCACCCAAATTAGGTTTGGTGAAAAGGTTTACTCCCCTACTGTAAATAAGGGAGAGGCTGATGTTTTAGTTTCCTTTGAAAAAATTGAAGGCCTAAGATATATACCAATGCTAAAAAAAGGTGGCACCCTAATAATTAATACTGAAGAAATTTACCCCCTTCCAGTCCTTGCAGGTTTTGAAGAATACCCTGATGGGGTTATGGAAGAAATTAAAAGTAAAATTGAAAACCTTGTATCAGTAGATGCAAGAACCCTTGCAACTGAATTAGGAGAGCCTAGGTCAGCTAATATTGTAATGTTAGGCCTTATGGTAAAAGCCCTAGGACTTGAAAACATAGACTGGATAAGCAAGATTAAAAAGTTTTTACCAGAAAAAGTTCACAATGTAAATATTAAAGCATTTGAAAAAGGCTTGGCCTTGTAATAGAATAGACTTAAGGTAGAAGCGTCACTTAGAGTGGCGCTTCTACAAACAATAAGACTAAAGTCCCATTTATTTTATTAAGATTATGTAATAAATGACCTAGGCCTTGAAAACAAGAGCAAATAAGAGTAAATAAGAGTATTTAAGAGTGACAGACAATTAACAAACAATTAAAGAAGTATTTGAATTTTTTTAAGGGGATTAAGCTTCCAAGCAGATTGAAATAAATTCCAAATGGAGTATAATGAATAGGGTTAAGGAGTTGATAAAATTGAACGAGATAACACAAAAGGTCATTGACCTAGACAAGGCCACGATAGAATTGAAAAAGAAGTACGAAGACAAGCTAAGAATTACAAAGTTTGAGGGACAAGACAGGGTTCTTGAGCTTGAACAACAACTTCTAAAGGCATACATGGAGGAGGGAGAAAAAGCATACCAAGACACCTTAATTAAGTCTGATAAATCCATAGACTTATTAGATAAGGTTAAAAGCCAATATGAAATAAACATGGAAGCAGTAGATAAGGCTTACAGGAAAATGAAACCAGAGCTAACGGATAAGCTATGGCAAGAGATCTTAATAGAGGGTTAACAATTTATCTCCAAACAAGGTAAAGGATGCGGACAATCTAATATATTTAAGGATAACCTCGCTGTGGAGATATAAGGAAGTGATGAAAATGTCCGTAAAAAAAATGCTTTTAATGAATGTAATTGGGAAAGTTGAGGATGTGGATGATGTTTTAAAAGACCTATTAGAAACTAAAAAGGTCAGCCCCACTTCAGCTATAGCAGAAATTGAAAAGAACAATTTTCTTTTAGATGTAAACGAGGAAAATGTAGATAGGCTAGTAGATTTAAGCTTTGTACACTATTATAAGAGAAATAAGAAATACGAAGAAATACTCCTTAAATCTACAGAACTTAAACAAATTTTAAAACTTGAAGATGACAAAAGAGAATCTAAAGACAACTTAAACATGTCTCAAGAGGAGATTTCAAAGAGCCTAATAGAAATCTATGAAGAAGTAAAAACCCATAGCACAATGATAACTGCTTTAAAAAAAGAAGTAACTTATCTTGAAAATTTCCACACAAATAGTTTTAAAGAGCTAACCTCACTAGAAACTACTATAGACGATTTAAGAAATATGGAGTATTTTGTTTTTAAAATTGGAATCTTATCAAAAGAAGATAGGATTAGGTTAAAGAATAACTATGAAAGTATCCTAGCTATTCTAGTCCATGCAGGCTCAAGCCCAGAGGGAGAAGTTTTTTTAATTATATACCCAAAAAACCAAGATGCAGAAATTTCTAGAATACTTAGGTCCCTTTACTTTAAAGAAATTGTCATACCAAAATCTTATACTGGGACAACCAAAGAAATATTAGAAGAAATCCAAGTTAAAGAAGAAAACTTATTAAAGGAAATAAAAAACCAAGAAGAAATCCTAGGTGCTATAAAGGAAAAAAACCAAGAAAAGATCAAATACTTATTAAATCAAATTTCTCTTTTAGCTAGGATAGATTCAGCTAAGGAAGAAATTGCCATATCTGATCATTACTTTTATTTTTCTGCCTGGATAGCTAAATCTGATAAGGAGACTATTGGAGGAATACTTAGAACTTATAGTGACATATTTATTATTTTTAAAGATGAAACGGAATTAAATACCCCAACTAATATAAGATCTAATAGGCCCTTAAAGAGGTTTAGAAAAAATCCCTACCAAGAAGAAAGAAACGAGTCATTTGTAAATAAGTATGATGATGAAAGGCCAGTTAAAAGACTAGGCCATATGTTACATGAATTAAACCATGAAAGTGTCGATGTTAAACAAAGGCATGAAGAAGAGTTAAAAATGTTGAGTATGGATGGTCAAAAAGAGGTCAAAAAGCTTGAGGAAAGCCTTTTAAAAACTTACATGATTGAAGCAGAAAAGGCTTATCAGGATGCCTTAAATGAGATAGGTGATGACACATCTTCAAAGGATTTAAGTTATTATGATAAGGTTATTTCAGATGTAGAAGAAGTATATGAGAAAGTGAAGCCAGATATTATTACTAGCTTGTGGGAGGAAATACTAAGTAAAGAAGAATAGAGGGATAAGATGGGGAATGAAAGACGATTTTCTGCAATAAATACAAAAATTAGGGCTATGCGCTCCCAATTCCTTAAAGAAGAAGATTATATTAAACTAATGGAAATGGATTCGGTCAAAGACCAAATTACCTACCTAAAGGAAGAAACCAAATATTCACAAGTTTTAAAGGATCTTGATGAAAATGCCAATATCCAACAAGTTGAATTACAACTTGAAAGACTGCAAGTAAGACAATTTGAAAAGATAATTAAGTTTTTTTCAGATGATTACGATAGGTACATCAAGTCCTATATGTTTAGGCATGAAACCGAGGACCTAAAGTTATTTTTAAGAGTTCTATCCAGGGGAGAAAAGCTCCAAGATTACAGGATGGAGAGCCTCCTAAAAGAGAAGTACTACAGCTTTTCATATGACAAGGTAAAGGATGCAAAGTCAGTAGTAGACTTTATTGACAAGCTAAAGGGTACAAAGTTTTATGATGTTTTATATCCATATAGGAATGAAAACCATAGCAAGCTTATGTTTTATATGGAAATGAACCTTGATAGACTTTACTTTAACACCATAAGTGAAAGTGCCCAAAAGCTATCAAAAGCAGATAGGGAAGCCTTCAACAAGGTCTTTGGAGAAAATATTGACATCCTAAATATTGAATGGATTTACAGGGGTTTAAAATTCTACAATTTATCTCCAGAAGAATTAATAAACTATACCCTGCCCCATGGTCTAGTATTTAAATTTAAGGACCTAAAGGACCTATGCTATGGAGACCTTGAACACTTAAAGGCAGTAGTAAGACAAACAAGGTATAAGGAATTAGTAAATGAGGAAAAGGACATTGACCTTTTTATGGGGATAAGGGTTCAAAGGTATATGTATAATAGCTTTAAGAACGCTTTTAGAGAGGGTAAATTTGATATTTCAATTTCAAATGCATATTTGCATTTATTAGAATATGAAATAAAAGATATCATATCCATCCTAGAAGCAAAAAAATATGGATTATCCTATTATGAGACTAAAGAGTATCTTGTAAGGGAAATAAAAGGAAGTGATGAATAATGGCCGTAGAAAAAATGACTATGCTTAACATCGTAGGAAAAATTGATGAGGTTAATGATGTTCTTACAGACCTTTTAAAGTCGGAAAAGGTTGATCTAGTATCTGCAATGACTCAAATCGAAAAGAGCCACTTTCTTTTTGATGTAAACGATGACAATGTGGATATGTTAGTTGATTTAAACTACATTAGTCCCTTTGCAAAGAGTGAAGAAACAGAAGAACTTTTAAAAAAGGGTGAAGAGTTAACAGAAATACTAGGTTTAGATTGTGATTCTAAATCCCCTAGTAAGGCTGGAGAAATGCTAAGTAAAGAAGAAATGGAAAGTAAGTTAAAAGAAGTTTACAATGAGGTAATAGGACCTTACACTATGTTAAATGCACTTAAAAAGGAACTAGCCTATCTTGATGACTTTCATGTAAACTCCTTTAAGGAAATGGAAGAATTCCCACTTACAATTGATGAAATGAGAAGTATGGAGTACTATGACTTTAAGATGGGGATACTTTCTAAAGAAGACAGACTAAAGCTTAAGAAAAACTATGAAAACATTTTAGCAGTTTTACTCCACACAGGGACAAGTGCTGAAGGGGAAGTATACTTTGCCTTCTATCCAAAAAAACTTGAATCAGAAATAACCAGGATATTAAGATCTCTTAACTTTAAGGAAATAATAATTCCTGCCACCTACTCAGGGACTCCTAAGCAAATTAGGGAAGAAATTGAGTCGAAAAAAGAGCATTTAAAAGGCGAAATACAAAAGCAAGAGATGATAATTGAAGAATTCAACAATAAGTATGCTGATAAGATAAAGGCTATTGTAAGTGATATTTGGTTGATGTTAAAGGTTGATGAAGTAAAAAGCTATATAGCTGTTTCTAGCAACTACTTTTATATATCAGGCTGGATTGCTGAGTCAGATAAGGAAGAAATTAAGGCAGAATTATCAGCCCACAAGGACATGTTAGTCTTATTTAAAGAAGAACAATCAATGAGCCCACCTACTAAACTTAAGAACAACTGGCTATTTAAGCCATTTGAGTGGATGGTAAACATGTATGGAACACCAGCTTACAATGAGATAGACCCTACTCCATTTGTATCCTTATCCTATATGTTACTATTTGGTATGATGTTTGGTGACCTAGGTCAAGGTTTTGTGCTTTTAGTAGCAGGCTACTTTATAGCTAAGAAAAGTCAACTTGGTGGAATTATTGAAAGAATGGGAATTTCATCTATGATATTTGGTACCCTCTATGGGGCATTCTTTGGGCTGGAAACCGTTATACCTACCCTTTGGATGAAGCCATTTGAAAATATAAATGATATTCTTTTAGTAGCTATCTTTATAGGTGTTGGTTTATTGTTAATATCCCACACTCTCGGCCTTATAAACGCATATAAGAGCAGGGATATAGAAAGAGGAATATTTGGTAAGGAAGGCCTTGCGGGGGTTATCTTATATGTAACCTTATTATTATTTGCAGGAGGGACCCTACTTGGAATGACTTTAATTCCAAAAACCCTTGCCCTTGTATTGATAATTTTATCAGTTGCCTCCATACTATTCTCAGTCCCTCTTACTCATTTAGTTGAGAAAAAGAGACCTCTTCATGGGGGAGATGTTGGTGGTTACTATGTAGAATCTGTATTTGAAATAATAGAAACATTCCTAGCCATGCTAAGTGGTACCGTTTCCTTTATACGGGTTGGAGCCTTTGCCCTAGTCCATGTTGGTTTATTCTTAGCCTTTGAAACCATAGGCCATATGATGAATTCAACTGGTGGAAACATAGCAATGATTATCATTGGTAATATATTTATTCTAGTACTTGAGGGCCTAATAGTCTTTATTCAAGGTTTAAGACTTCAGTATTATGAATTATTTAGTAGATATTACAAGGGAACAGGAAAACTATTTAAAGCAATTAGCTTAGAAAAATAAAAATATAATTTTTAGGAGGAGATTTTATGTCATTCGTATTAATTTCAACAACAATTTTAGTATTACTTACTATAGGAACAGGTGTATTTATGATGTATAGACAAGTTGAAGGTGGAAGAAAGAAATTAAAGAAAATTTTAAGAACAAATTTATTTGTATTTTTACCAGTTTTAATAATGGCAATTGTAATCATGGTACCAGAAGCTATTAATGCAGCAGAAGAAGGTTTAACTGGTTCAGCAACAGGACTAGGTTTTATAGCAGCAGCTTTATCAACAGGCCTTGCAGCAATTGGTGGGGGTTATGCAGTTGGGGTTGTAGGTTCTGCAGCACTTGGGGCAGTATCTGAAGATGAGACAATTCTTGGTAAGACACTTATATTTGTTGGTCTTGCAGAGGGTATTGCTATTTATGGACTTATCGTATCAATCATGATTCTAGGAAGGTTATAACAATGAAGTCCATCTTAATCAGTGATAACAAGGATACTATTATTGGATTAAGGCTGGCGAGTATTGATGGTGTATTAGCTAATAATAGGGAAGAGATTCTTTTCCACTTTAATGAAGCAGAAAAAGATGAAGATATAGGCATTATAATTGTAACTGAAAAAATATTTAACGAAATTTCAGAAGAAATACTGGAACTTAAAAAAAGCGGTAGCAAGCAGCTAGTAGTTACTATTCCAGACAGTACTGGCCTAAAGGACAAAAACTTTATTATGAGATATATTAAAGAGTCCATAGGCATTAAAATTTAGGTGGTGAACTTATGATAACAGTTGAAGAAAAATTAGATATTTTTCATAGGATTGTTTACAAGGATGAAGAAGAAAAATTTATTAAAGCCCTTAAAGAATTAGAAAGACAAAATGAACAGCTCCTTATAGATAAAAAAGAGGAGATGGAAATTCTTCGTGCAGAAATAATTCGTAGAAAAGTAAATCAGGCAAAGGTTGAAAGAAATGAAATCAAGTCTGAAAGTTTAGAAGATACAAAGGCAAAAATTAGGCAAAAAAGAAAAGAATTAGAAGATGATATAGTAAAATCTATTATCGATAAGGCAAAAGAGTATATAAATACCAAAGAATACGGTGAGTACTTGTGCCAAAACTTGGATAAGTACCTTGTAGAATTCGAAGAAGATGAAATAGTTCTAATCTTAAGAGAAGAAGACAAGCTAATATCTGAAAATTGCCTTAAAAAATTAAAAACAGCAACTGGCAAAACTTTTATGGTAGAAACTTTGCCAGAAGAAAAGATTGGTGGCTTTATAATCAGTAACAAGGAAAGAACCTTTAATATAGACTACACCTTAAGAACTCTAATTGAGGAGAAAGAATACATGATAGGTAAGAAACTTACCCAAGCACTAAGAGAGGTAGGTGGACTAGATGAATAACCTTGTTGGCGAAATACAGATGATAAACGGTCCTGTTATTTTGGGTAAAAACATGACAGGATTTACAATGAGAGAGATGGTTACAGTTGGTTCAAAAAAACTAATTGGAGAGATTATCTCAATAGATGGAGATTATGGTACCGTTCAGGTTTATGAAGAAACAGAAGGCCTTAGAAAGGGAGAGTCCATTACTTCAACAGGTAAGCCACTTTCACTTAAACTAGGACCTGGTATGCTTGGAAATATGTTTGATGGTATTCAAAGACCCCTTAAGAAAATAAAAGAAGACCATGGATCTTTTATACCAGAGGGTATTGGCCTTATATCAATTGATGAAGAAAAGCTTTGGGATGTAGAATTTACAGTATCTGAAGGTGACTATGTTAAGGCAGGTCAAATTTTTGGTAAGGTACAAGAAACACCCCTAATAGAAACAAGACTCCTAATTCCTATTGGAGTTGAAGGTAAGATTACTTGGAGAATTGTTAAGGGGGCTTATAATATAAACGAAGTCCTACTTAAGGTAACTGACTTAAAAGGCCAAGTTCACAATGTTATGATGCACCAAGAGTGGCCTGTAAGGATTCAAAGACCAGTACAAGAAAGACTTCAAATTGACCAACTTTTAATTACAGGACAAAGGGTACTTGATATATTCTTTCCAATTGCAAAGGGTGGTACTGCAGCAATCCCAGGAGGATTTGGTACAGGTAAGACCATGACCCAGCACCAGCTTGCTAAGTGGTCAGATGCAGATATTATAGTTTATGTAGGTTGTGGTGAGAGGGGTAATGAGATGACTGAAGTTCTTGAGGACTTCCCAGAACTTATTGACCCTAAATCAGGAAGACCTATAATGGAAAGAACAGTCCTAATAGCCAATACATCAAACATGCCTGTTGCAGCTAGGGAGGCATCCATATATACAGGAATTACAATGGCAGAGTACTTTAGAGACATGGGCTATAATGTAGCAGTTATGGCTGACTCCACTTCAAGATGGGCAGAGGCCCTTAGGGAGATTTCTGGTCGACTTGAGGAGATGCCAGCAGAAGAAGGCTACCCAGCCTACCTTCCATCAAGACTTGCCCAGTTTTACGAAAGGGCAGGCTATGTAGAAACTTTAGCAGGTTCAAAAGGTTCAATCACAGTTATTGGAGCTGTTTCACCAGCAGGTGGGGACTTCTCAGAGCCAGTTACTGAAAACACTAAACGATTTGTAAATGTATTCCTCGGCCTAGATAGGGAACTTGCTTATGCAAGACACTACCCAGCTATAAACTGGTTAAACTCTTACAGTGGCTATAGTGAAATGATAAAGAGATACTATGAAAAAGAACTTGATGAAGATATAAGTCCACTAAGGACAAAGATGTTAAATATCCTATTTGATGAAAGTAAGCTTTTAGAGATAGTACTTTTAGTTGGGGAAGATGTATTGCCAGATGACCAAAGGCTAGTCCTTGAAATTGCAAGGGTGTTAAAAATTGGTTTCTTACAGCAAAATGCCTTCCACAAGGAAGATACCTATGTACCTTTAAAGAAACAGCTTGAAATGCTTAAGTCAATAGAAATCCTCTACGATAGGGGCCTTAGGGCAGTAAAAAGAGGAATCCCAATATCAAGGGTAAAAAATACAGAATTATTTGATGATGTAATTAAAATGAAATACACCATATTAAACGATGAGATAGAAAAAATACAGGTATTGGATGCTAGAATAAATGATTTCTACAATCAGCTAGAATCCGATTACTTGGTATAGTGGGTGATTAGATGAAAAGAGAATATTTAAAATTAGATAGAGTACAGGGAGCCTTAATTGAGCTTTCAAAGATTCATTCTGTAGGATATGGTGAAATAGCAGAAATAGAAGATAAAAACGGCAACAAAATGGTAGGCCGTGTTATAAAGATTGATGGGGACAATGTAGTTGTTCAGGTCTTTGGACCAACCATGGGGATTTCAGTTGAAAACACTAAAGTAAGTTTTCAAGGAAAGCCATTTGAAATTCCCCTATCAAGGGAAATCCTAGGTAGGACCTTCAATGGAATCGGCCAACCAATTGATGGAGGAGGAGAAATTTACTCTGAAGAATTCCACAATGTTAATGGTAGGCCTATAAACCCAGTTTCAAGGGAATACCCAAGAAACTTTATTCAAACAGGTATATCATCTATAGATGGTTTAACCACCCTAATTAGGGGACAAAAGCTGCCAATTTTCTCAGGTGCAGGCCTACCCCACAATGAATTAGCGGCCCAAATAGTTCGTCAAGCTAAAATTCAATCAGACAGTGGAGATAACAACTTTGCTATCGTCTTTGCTGCAATTGGTGTTAAGCATGATGAGGCCTTTTATTTTGAAGAAGCCTTTAGAAAGGCTGGAGTACAAGAAAAGGTTGTTATGTATATTAATTATGCAGATGACTCTATTATGGAGAGAATTATTGCACCAAGGTGTGCCCTTACAGCAGCTGAGTATTTAGCATATGAAGAAAATCAGCATGTACTAGTTATAATGACTGATATCACCTCTTATGGAGAGGCCCTTAGAGAGGTTTCATCTTTAAGAGAGGAAGTTCCAAGTAGGAGGGGTTACCCAGGTTATCTTTATTCTGACCTTGCAGCCCTTTATGAAAGAGCAGGTATGATTTTTGGTATAGATGGTTCAGTAACCCTAATACCTATTCTTACCATGCCAAATGATGACATAACACATCCTATTCCTGACCTTACGGGTTATATAACAGAAGGACAAGTAGTATTAGAAAGAACCTTGGACCAAAAGGGTATCTACCCACCAATTAATGTATTGCCCTCACTATCTCGTCTTATGAAAGATGGTATAGGGGAAGGCTTTACCAGGGAAGACCACCCAGAAGTATCCAACCAATTGTTCTCATCTTATTCTAAGGTCCAAGAAGTTAGGGCCCTTGCCCAGATAGTAGGGGAAGAAGACTTATCTGAAAGAGATAGGTTGTTTATGAAATTTGGAGATGCTTTTGAAAAGAGATTTGTAACTCAAAGTTTAAATGAAAATAGAGAAATAACAGAAACGCTTGATTTAGCATGGGATCTGTTAAAAATACTTCCAAGAGAAGAACTTGATAGACTAAGTCCTGAACTTATTGAAAAGTATATGGAATAGGGTGATTTTATGGCTGTTTATAAATTAACCCCTACAAAGGCAAATTTAATAAAGTCAAAGAATTCACTTAATTTTGCCCTTAAGGGTTATGAGTTATTAGATAAAAAGAGAGTTGTTTTAATAAGGGAGATGATGGCCCTTATAGATTCAGCTACACAACTGCAAGATCGGATTGAAAGAAGTTTTATAGATGCATATGAAGCACTTAAACTTGCTAATATTACAAAGGGATCTGATTATATAGAAGACCTTGCCCACTCAATTGAAAATGAAAGAGAATTTGATATTTTATTTAAGTCAGTAATGGGTGTAGAGGTCCCAACTATTAAAAGAGAAGAACCAGAGTTTACAACAGAGTATGGTTTTTTTAGAACAAACTCTGCCTTTGATAGGACAGTTCTTTCCTTTATAGAAATTAGAGAACTTATATACGAACTAGCAGTAGTAGAAAACTCTGTATACAAGCTTGCGATGGAAATTAAAAAGACTCAAAAAAGAGCAAACGCTTTAGATAAAATCCAAATTCCAAGATACAGAACTACTATTAAGTATATAGATGAAGTCCTCCAAGAAAAAGAAAGAGAAGACTTCTTTAGACTAAAGAGAGTAAAGGGTAAGTCAAAAGCAAATAGACCAAAACAAACCAGAGCCTAGGCTCTGGTTTTTAGTTTTATATTTTTATCATCTACCCCTGTCATCCAACTCAAAGCCTGTCATCCAGACCAAAGGGAAGGATCTTTAGTCCCCTGTCATCCAGACCAAAG
>CAZSLV010000055.1:0-12613 GCA_964607545.1 uncultured Gudongella sp.
AGAAGTTAAACTATCTATAAAGACCCCATCCTTTGTAACTTGGCTATAATAGCCTTCTTCAAGTGGGAGGGCAATAGTTAAAGATTCTCCTGGACTTAAAGTCCTCTTTAATTCACCCCTAATTGTGTTACCTTCTAGGCTGTAACTAACATCTTCATTATTTGTTGAACCATAATACCCAGATGTAATATTTAAATTGCTAGGGTCAAAAGATTTAGGCATAGTAACAGAAAAAGAAGTATTATGAATTGGTATTTCCCACTGGGAACCCACTATATTAAAGTAAAATTCATCCATTTCTGTATTTGCATCATCGCCTATATCATAAAGATAAGAAAGCTCATAAATTTCTACAGGATTTACATAAGTGTCACTATCACCTATCCTTAGAGAAAGGAAATCTCCATTTCTTTCAGATGTATAATTATGACTTAGGACATTTAAATCTTTAATTTTAACTGGCTTTCCAAAGTACGTCTTACTAGTAATATCCCTAAAAATTCCATGCATATCCATCTTGTTAAATTTAACTTCTAACCTTTCATTTATAAGGTAGGAATTATCCTCATTTACTACAATATCTACCTTGTAATCTTCTATTTCTAGATTATAGGAAGAGGCAAAGGAAGGGAAAGAATAAAGAAGGATTATTATAAATAAGCCTATAAACAATGACTTTTTTAATTTATACTTAAAAAGATACTCTAACATTTTCTCGCTCACTTTCATCGGCGGTAAAATAAACAGCTCTTTTAAATCCAAATAGCATAGCTACAATATTAGATGGGAAAGATTCTACTTTTGTATTTAAAGCCTTAACAACTGCATTGTAGTATTTACGAGCTTGAGATATATCTTCTTCAACTTTCTCAAGTTGCCTTTGAAGATCTAAAAACTGCCTATCAGCCTTTAATTCTGGATAATTTTCACTTAAGGCAAATAAGGACTTAAGGGTGTTTGTAAGGTTGTTTTCAGTAACTTGCCTTTCTTCGATAGTTCCTGCATTCATAGCCATAGACCGAGCCTTAACAACTTGCTCAAATGTTTCTCTTTCATGACTTGCATAGCCCTTTACTGTTTCAATTAAGTTTGGAATAAGATCATACCTCTTTTTAAGATAAACATCCATTGTGGCAAAAGCTTCCTCCACTGTATTTCTAAGTTTAACAAATGAGTTATAAGTTCCTCCTAAAAATAAAGCTAATACTAATACAATACCAATGATAATATACACCATACCAAACACCCCTTTTAAATTAATTTTATTTAATCTTAATCCTTACACCCATTTTTTTTAGATTGAGTTATTTTTTATATAAATCATCCTTAAATGTTTAAACCCATCAAATATGCTAATTATTAGAACTGCAAAAAAACCTATTTTAAATCCTATTGATATACCAAACTCTAAAGATCTTAAAAGGTCTGTAGGTATTTGAGGTATCTTACTAAAATCTATAAGATTTTCTTTAAAGGCTAAAACACCAAATATGAATACCCCTATAAAATCACTCACCATTGACAATACTCTACTTATATTTGACCACTCCTTCTTTAAAAGAAGGTAGATATTTAATGCAAGGTTAAAAATTAAAGAAAGGTTAAACCATATAATGAATTTTGAAAATGCCTGGCTATTAAGTGCTACTAAATAACCATCATATTTAGGATTAGTAGAAGTATTTAAAAATGTTAAAAACAAGATGATAAATATTGATTCAATAACTATATCAGAAATCTTAATAAGATTTATATCTACTGGAGCTTTTTCTAGATCCTTTAATGACCATTCTTCATCTTCTAAATCAATTTTTTTATTCTCTATGGGAAATTTACTGATGGCTGCAAAGATAAGGGTTACTATCCCAACCATCATAAGGCCAGCTTGCCAAATATTACTTAAAAAATTAAATGCAATCCTTAATAAACTATTAGAGTTTATAAGTGATAGTATACCTATTACAATAAAGGCTATTGAAAGACCAAAGATACCGACTTTAAGGATTAAAAAATAGATGTCTAAATAAAGTGGGTCTATAAGGTGTCTTTCTCTCTTAGTGTAAGCATAAGCTACTTTTTTTGGGTTTCCCATTTTAATAAGGGCTTCTTTTATCTCATCTTCTGTGTATTCTTTTTTACCAAACTCTGCTTTAAGGTAATCATAAATCCCACCTTCTATTTCCTGTAAGATATCCTCTCTATCTGATACAGGTAAATACTTTCCTATTGCATACAGGTAGTCGCGAATCATTTTAATAACCTCCTATAATAAGGGACATATTTTTCTCTAATAGTAACCAGTCCCTAATCAATTCTTCCCTGACTGATTTGCCTGATTTGCTTATAATGTAATACCTTCTGGGTCTATTTTCTTCTACCTTCCAAGAAGATTCTAATAAGCCTTGCGTCTCTAGCCTTCTCAAGAGGGGGTAGAGGGTATTTTGTTCAATTTCAAAACCCTTGTCTGATAATAGTTCTATAAGGGAGTAACCGTATTCTTCCTTATCTAGTTGAGTAAGTACTGCTAGAACAAGACTCCCTCGTCTCATTTCTTGTTTTAAATTTTGTAGGATTTTATTAGTATCAGACATTTTATCACCCACTTTCTTAATTAAATTATACTGTATGTCACACAGTACTGTCAATATAAAATGTGTTAAATTATTAGTAGATTTTACTTTAACTAATTCCATGGAATTGGGTATATAATGTTATATAATATTTGAAGGAGGAGATTTTTATGAAGGAAATAATAATGTATACTACACAAACCTGACCCCATTGTAAACATGCGAAGGAGTTTCTTCGAGAAAAGGGTTATAAATTTATTGAAAAGGATGTAAATAATGATACATTGGCCCAAGCTGAATTTGCAAAAAGGGGATTTCAAGGTGTTCCAGCCTTTGTCATTGGAAATGATACAGTAATTGGCCTTGATAAAAATAAGATTGAAAGCTTAATAGACTACAGGGTTATTAATTGCCCATCTTGTAAGGGAAGACTTAGGGTGCCAAAAGGTAAGGGGAAGATAAAAATAACTTGTCCAAAATGTTCAAATTCCTTCCAAGTAAATTCATAAAAACAATAATTAATTATTCAGATAATTGCTTGACAAAGTTTACTTGGTAAAGTATTATTAAAACAAGGTTAATAGGAACGGCGTTCCGATAATTACCTTAAATGGAGGGAAACAAATGTCAGAAACAATATTATCAGTTGATCGAGCCCTAGATACTTTATTAGTCTTATATAAAAATGGAGAAGGCATGGGAGTTTCTGAAATTGCTAGGGAATTAGACCTTCATAAGAGCACAGTTCATAGGATCTTGGCAACTCTTGAAAACAAGGGTTTTGTATATAAGAATAGAGATACAGATAAGTATTGGTTGGGTTTAAAAATATACACCATGGGCCTTTTAATAGGAGAAAAATTATCCCTTACTGATATTATTCGCCCCTTTGCTAAGGACCTCTTTGAAGAGTTTGAAGAAGTAGTCAATGTATCAATACTTGATAAGGATCCAGACGGGTCATATAAGAGTGTTATTATACTAAAGGAATCAAAGACTGACAAGGTCTTATCAGTAAATCCAAATGTAGGGTCAAGTTCAGACCCTCATTCATCTTCTGTTGGAAAGTGCCTCTTGGCCTTTGGCGAGGATATAAAAATGGAAAAATATAAGGAAATAGAATTTAAAAAATATACAAAAAACACCATAGATAAGTATGAAGACTTAATAAAAGAATTAGAAGATGTTAAAGAAAAGGGCTATGCTATAGATAAGGAAGAACAAGAAATAGGATTATTTTGCATTGGAGCACCCATACTAGATAAGAAGGGGAAGGCCCTAGCTGCAATAAGTATATCAGGGCCAACAGCTAGGATGAAAAATAAAAACCTAGATAAAAAAATAGAAAGATTAGTAGAAGTTGCAAAGAAGATTTCATATGAATTAAGATAAAAAAGAGAAATCTTTTTTATTTAAGAAATAATCGGAACAGCGTTCCGACAAAGGAGGACCTATGGAAAATTCATTGGATAAAAAAAGATATAAGGTCCTTTGGGCAGGGGCCAGTTTAAACTTTATATCAGGTCTTATTTACATGTGGAGCGTTATAAGCAAGGCCCTAATAGAAGATTTAAATTTTACTAGCAAACAAGCTTCACTTCCATATACGACATTTACAATATCCTTTGTTATTGCAATGGTTGTATTTGGCAAGATACAGGATAAAAAGGGGCCAAGGTTAGTTGCAAGTTTAGGTTGCTTACTTATGGGGTCAGGCTTAATCTTATCAGGCATTTTTACCCATGCAAAAATCCTTATTCTTACAATGGGAATAATAGCTGGAGCAGGAGTTGGAATTATAAATGTGTCTACCTCACCACCTGTAGTAAAATGGTTTCCTCCAGAGAAAAAAGGTTTAGTAACAGGTATTGTCGTAGCTGGTGCAGGGCTTTCATCTACAATGTATTCCCCCCTAGCAAACTACCTAATAAAGACAGTAGGAGTAAGTAAAACATTTATCTACATAGGAATAATAGCCTTATTTGCTTCAATAATTTTAGCCCAGGCTCTAAGAAATCCCAATAAGGAAGAAATAAATGCTGGGCTTAAAGAAAATAAACATAGCAAGTATATACCTTCAAAAGATGCAAATTGGAAAGAAATGCTCCGCTCAATATATTTTTATAAACTGTGGCTAATGCTAGCTTTTTCATCTTCTGCAGGCCTTATGATAATAGGCCATATAACAAGCATAGCTAAGGTCCAAGCCAAATGGCAAGGTGGCTTTATCTTAGTAATCTTAATATCCTTATTTAACACAGGGGGGAGGATATTAGGCGGAAGTATTTCAGATAGGATAGGGCGGTTAAATATGATGAAGGTCATATTTACCATCCAGGGGCTTAATATGCTAGCATTTGCATACTACAAATCCCCCCTTAGTTTAGCCTTTGGAGTTGGATTAGGAGGCCTATGCTATGGGGCAGCCTTTCCCGTGTTTCCATCTGCCATAACTGACTTATATGGCCTAAAGAACTTTGGGGTAAACTATGGACTTATGTTTACAGGTTGGGGGCTTGGAGGAATCATTGGACCCATGGTAGGAGCCTTTATATTTGATAAATCTGGTAATTACAATATATCCTACCTCCTTGCAGCCTTTTTATTATTAATATCAATAGGCATAGCATTTACATTTAACCTAAGTAAAGATAAAAACCTTATACCAATAAAAGTAGAATAAATAAAATACTAAAGGAGAGACTATGAAGATTTTAGTTATAAACCCAGGCGGAACTTCCACAAAAATATCCTTATTTGAAGGAGAAAAAGAAGTATTAAAGGAAAATATAAATCATACTCAAGCTGATTTAAAGGACTTTAATAAAGTTTTTGACCAACTTAAATACAGAAAAGAACTTATACTAGATAGCCTTAAAAAAAGCAATTTTGACCTAGGGCAATTAGCATGTGTGGTAGGAAGGGGAGGCTTAATGAAGCCAATAGAAGGTGGAGTTTACCCTGTAAATGAGAGGATGATTAAAGACTTAAGAAATGCCATAAATGGGGAACATGCTTCTAACCTAGGTTGTGTTCTTGCAAAAGAAATAGGGGATGAATTAGGTATACCATCATTTGTAGTTGACCCAGTTTCTGTCGATGAGTTTCAAGATATTTCAAGGATAACAGGTATTTCTGATATAGAAAAGGCTAGCTGGCTCCATGCCCTAAACCACAAGGCAGTATGTAGAAAAACTGCACAAAAACTAGGTGGAGACTACAAGGACTTTAACTTTATAGTTGCCCATCTTGGGTCTGGGATTTCTATAGTTGCCCACTATAAGGGCAAGATGATTGATGGAAGTGGAGGAAGGTCAGATGGACCCTTTTCACCTGAAAGAAGCGGAGGACTTTTAGCATATCCTCTAGTAAAGTTATGCTACTCAGGCAAGTACACTGAAAGTGAAATGGTAAATAAGATTAGCAACATAGGCGGCATGTATGACTACTTAGGAACAAAAGACATGATTGAAATTGAAGATATGATTAAAGGAGGAAATGAAAAAGCTAAGCTTATTATGGATGCCTTTATCTACCAAGTTTCAAAAGAAATTTCAATGTATGGGGCAAGTTTATATGGAAAGGTTGATTCAATAATTCTAACAGGTGGGATTGCCCATTCAGATTTAGTAAATAAAGGAATCAAAGATAGGGTTTCCTACCTAGGACCCATAGAAATAATTCCTGGTGAAATGGAAATGGAAGCCCTGGCCTTAGGGGGTCTTAGGGTCTTGGAAAAAAAGGAAGCAGAAAAAGTTTACATTTAGGGGGTTTGTAAGATGATAAAAGACTTTAAAGATCTTATAGAAAAAGCGAAAATGCTAGATAAGTTTACTGTGTGTGTAGCTGGAGCTGAAGATGAAGAAGTCCTGAGAGCAATAAAACTTGCCATGGACCTAGGCTTTATTAAGCCAATCCTAGTAGGAAATAAAGATAAAATTAAAGATTTAGCCAAGATGCTTGATCTAAAAGATTATGAGATAGTCCATGCTATAAGTCCAGAGGAGTCTGCCTTAGAGGCAGTTAAGATAGTAAGTTCAGGCAGGGCTAGTGTATTAATGAAGGGTTATGTAAATACCAGCATATATTTAAGGGCAGTTTTAAACAAAGAGTTTGGCTTAAGGACAGGGAGACTCTTATCCCTCTTAGCTGCTTATGAAATACCCCAATACCATAAATTGCTCTATTGTACAGATAGCGGGGTTAATCCTAATCCAAACTTAGACCAGAAAAAGGATATATTGACAAATTCCCTACTAGCCCTTGAAGGCTTTGGTCTGTCTATGCCAAAGGTAGCAGCCCTAACAGGTAATGAAATGGTAGACCCAAAGATTCAATCTACAGTAGATGCAGATGTCTTGGTCAAGATGGTAGAAAAAGGAGAAATCAAGGAATGTATAATTGAAGGTCCCATTGCCTTTGATGTAGCCTTTGACAAAGAGGCAGCTATTCATAAGGGAATAGATAGTAAAGTATCAGCAGATGTAGACCTATTGTTGTTTCCCAATATGGAAACAGGCAATGCCCTTGGCAAGTCTTGGCTACTTTGGAATAAGGCTAAGTGGGCAGGGATAATACTTGGGGCTTCGAGTCCAGTAGTTTTAGGTTCAAGGTCAGATACAGCAGAAATTAAGGTAAATTCAATAGCCCTAGCATGTTTAGCATCTAATATAAAATAATTGGAGGTAATAAAATGAAATTTGCAAACCGTATGACCACTTTAAAACCATCAGATATACGTGAAGCAATGAAGTTAATTGCAGCAAATCCAGGTACCATATCCTTTGCAGGGGGCCTACCTGACCCAAATCTTTTCCCTGCCCAAGCTATGAAAGAAGCTACAGACAAGGTTCTTACAGAAAACCCTAACCTGGCCCTACAATACGGGCTTACGCTTGGAAATGTAAATTTAAGAAAAAAAATCGTAGGACTTATGGAAAGAGAAGGCGTAAAAGCAGGAGTAGATAATATAGCTATTACAACAGGGTCCCAACAAGCTATAACAATTGCAGCCATGCTTTTAGTAGAAGATGATAGTGTCATTATCACAGAAAACCCATCCTACTTAGGAGCCTTTTCTGCCTTTAAACCCTTTGCAAGTACTTACATAGGAGTTAATGGGGATAAAGATGGCATGTTAATGGATGACTTAGAAGATGCATTAAAGAACAATAAAAATGTAAAACTTATATATGTAATTCCAAACTTCCAAAACCCAACAGGTAGGACATGGTCACTAGAGAGGAGAAAGGGCCTTCTAGACTTAGCTAAAAAGTATGATCTTCCAATATTAGAAGATAATGCATACGGGGAAGTTAGGTTTGAGGGGGAAAGAATTCCTTCAATAAAATCACTAGATACAGAGGGTAGGGTTATACACTTGGGTTCATTCTCAAAAATCCTTTCGCCAGGCCTTAGGGTTGGGTGGGCTTGTGCAGATAAAGAGATAATACTAAAGTATGAATTGGTAAAAAATGGATTAGACCTTCAATCTGCAGAACTTGCACAAATGCAGGTAGATGAATTTTTAAACTCTAATGATTTAGATGAACATATTGGAAAAATCAACAAGGTTTATAAAGAAAGAAGAGACCTAATGATAAAAACCATAGATGAAGAATTTCCAAAAGAAGCCACATATTATTATCCAGAGGGTGGGATGTTTATTTGGGTGGACCTACCATCTTATGTAAATACAAGAGACCTCTTAAAAAAGGCAATTGAAAAGAAAGTTGGCTTTGTCCCAGGAGGGTCCTTCTACCCAGGAGGAGATTGTGAATCTTCAATGCGTTTAAATTTTTCAACCATGGAAAATGACAAGATAGTTGAAGGAATAAAGATACTTGGTCAAATTTTAAAAGAAAATATCTAATTTATTACTATCTAGGATAAGGGAGGAAATGAAAATGGCAGAAAAAACAAAATCAAAGGGTAAAGTCATGACTACACCAGAAAGATGTAAGCAGTGCGGCTTATGTGTCGTTAATTGCCCTGTAGGTGCCATATCTTTTGGCACAGAGATAAATTCAGTAGGCTATAACTACACCATTATTGATCATGATAAATGCACAGTTTGTGGAATATGTTACCTAACATGTCCAGACTTTGTATACGAAATTCAAGCTGATTAAATTTTAAATAGGAGGTAAGAACATGGCAGATATGATTAAGGGAAATGAAGCTATAGCAGAAGCAGCCATAAGGGCAGGAGCTAGATTATATGCAGGATATCCAATTACACCCTCTACAGAAATTATGGAACACATGTCTTGGAGAATGGCGGAAGTTGGGGGTACATTTATACAAGCTGAATCAGAGATTGCAGGTATTAATATGATCATAGGTGGAGCAGCATGTGGGGTAAAATCTATTACAGCTTCTTCAGGTCCAGGAATGAGCCTAAAACAAGAGGGGATGACTACCCTATCAGATGAACAGCTCCCAGCAGTAGTTATAAATACTGTAAGGTATGGAAATGGTATAGGGACCCTACTCTCAGCCCAAGGTGATTACTTAAGGGAGACAAGGGGTGGAGGGAATGGTGACTATAGGGTCATAGTTTTATGTCCAGAAGGAATTCAAGAAGCAGTAGATTTAACAGTACTAGCATTTGACCTGGCAGAAAAGTATAGGATGGTATGTATGCTAATGACTGAAGGCGCCCTAGCACAAATGATGGAACCAGCAGTACTTCCAGAGATGAGAGAAGAAACAAGGTTTCCATGGGGATTTGATGGCAAGTATACAAACAAAAAAATTGGTATATTTGATAGAAATTCCATGACAGAAGCAGTAGAACTAAATGCAAAATATAAGGCGGTTAAAGAAAATGAGCAAAGATGGGAATCAAATTACTTAGAGGATGCTGACTATGTATTTGTAGCATTTGGCCTAGCTGGAAGATCAACAATTGGGGCAGTTGAAGAGTTAAGGGCAGAAGGTCATAAGGTAGGGTATATAAGACCAATCACAGTTTGGCCATTTCCTGAAAATGCTTTTAAAGAAGTCAATAAAGATGTAAAAGGTTTTATATCGGTAGAAGCAAATGCAACAGGCCAATTAGTTGAAGATATTGCTTTAACTGTTAAGAAGACATGTGAAAAGAACATACCAGTATATTGTAAACCCCATGTGTATGGGATACCTTCAATAAGAGCTATTAAGGAAGACTTTATGAAGGTAATAGATGGTCAGATGAAGGAGGTATACTAATGGCAATTGCAAGAAAAGTCCCACATATAGTAGATAGGGCCAATGGATTTTGTCCTGGATGTGGTCATGGTATAGTAACAAGACTTATAGGTGAGTGCCTAGAAGAATTAGGTCAAGATAAAAATGTAATTTTTGGTATAGGAGTAGGGTGTTCCAGCCTTCTAGGGGGAGTAATAGAAGCTGATAGACTCCACTGCTCACATGGACGTGTAGGGGCAGTTGCTACTGCTATGAAAAGAGTAAATCCTGATAATTTAGTAATTGTATACCAGGGTGATGGGGATGCTTACTCTATAGGTATAGGAGAAACTACAAGTGCAGCTTATAGAAATGAAAATTTCACAGCTATAATTATAAACAACACAAATTATGGAATGACTGGTGGTCAGATGTCTAATACTACCATGCCAGGTCAAAAAACATCAACATCTATCCATGGTAGAGATTGTAATGTAACGGGCATGCCAATTAAATTTCCAGAACTAGTAGCATCACAGTTTGCCCCAGCCTATGCAGCCAGGGGGTCTGTAGATAGGCCAGCCAATATAAATAAGGTTAAAAAGTACATTAAAAATGCCCTAGAAGCTCAAATGAATAAGGAAGGGTATTCAGTAGTTGAAGTACTTTCACCTTGTCCAACTAACTGGGGAATGGATGCACCAACTTCAATGAAGAAAATAACAGAAGAATTAATTCCATACTTTCCACTAGGTGAGTTTAAAACAAGGGAGGCAAAGTAAATGAAAGAGATTGTATTTGCAGGTCTTGGAGGACAAGGAGTACTTACGGCAGGCTTATTAATGTCACAGATGGCCCTTTTTAAAGGTTACAAGGCAACTTGGTCACCCCAGTATGGGTCAGCTATGAGGGGGGGAACAGCAAATTGTACAGTTAAGTTTGGAGAAGGGAAAATTTACAACCCATCCTTAGACCAACCCGACATAGTCCTAGCAATGAATGAAACAGCCTACAAGCAATTCTTACCAATGGTAAAAAGAGGAGGAACTATAGTAGCTAACTCAGACATGGTAGATTCATCACCAAGTGACAGGGAAGATATTAAAATAATCCCAGTTCCATGTATGGCCATGGCTCAAGAATTAGGCCATAGTCAAGGGGCCAATATTATTATGGCGGGTGTAATAGTTAAAGAAACAGGATACTTTACAGAAGAAGAAGCTATAAGTGGTATGAATGACATGTTTAGAAAAAAAGGAAAAGAAAAGTTTGAGGAGTCTAATACAAAAGCCTTAAAGTTGGGCTATAGCTTTGCATAAGAACTTTAGTTTACAAATAAGCTAGAGGAGACTCTAGCTTATTTTAATAAAGCATATATAAAATAGTATCTAGAAAAAACTCTAAGGAAAGTGAGTGATATTATGTCTAATGGAAATTCAAGTAATGCAATACTTGGTCGTGGTGATTTAGTTGCTATGGCAATAGGAAATGTTATAGGTGGGGGTATCATGTCCCTTCTAGGAATTGCAATTGGCTTAACAGGTAAGTCAATAGTTATAGCTTTAATAGTTTGTTCAGTGATGATTCTCTTATCATCCTTACCACAAATTTTTTCATCAGCCACAATAAAAATGAATGGCGGTTTTTACACACAAGCATCCCTATTTGGGGGAAAATGGTTTGGGGGAGTTTATTCAGTAATATTTGTTTCATACTTTTTCTCAGCATCTTTATATTGTCTATCTTTTGCAAGTTATGTTTTAAGCTTTGTACCAGGTGCTAGCGTAAAACTAGTAGCCATGATAGTTTTAACAATTCTAGTCTTACTTAATCTAAGAGGGGTCCAAGTAGCTGCTAAGGCTCAATACATAATGGTAATTTTACTTACAATAGCCCTTTTAGCCTTTGCTGGATTTGGATTAGGATATGTAAAACCAGGATTTACCCAAGGACCAGATTTTTTATTAAATGGTTTTTCTGGAATAATGTCTGCAGCAGCCCTAATGAGCTTTGCAACAATTGGGTCTACCTTTATAGTAAATTTTAGTGGCCAATGTAAGAACCCAACAAAAGATATACCCTTTGCTATAATAGTAAGCACAATTGTTGTTACAATCCTATATATTTTAGTTGCAATAGTTGCAGCAGGAGTACTTCCAATATCAGAAGTAGCAGGAGAGACTTTAGCTAAAACTGCCTTTACAGTTCTTCCATATCCTATATATTTATTCTTTATAGTATTTGGAGCAATGACAGCCCTGGTTACATCCTTAAATGCTCTTTTAGGTTGGATAACACCCCCTATAGTACAAGCATGTGAAGATGGATGGTTTCCAAAGTTTCTAGGAGCTAAAAACAAGAAATACAACACACCACATTGGATATTATTAATTATCTATGGCCTAGCATCCTCAATTATATTGACAGGCTGGAATATTGGAAGTGTAGCAAATGTAGGAAACTTTTTATCAAATGCAGTAATGACAGTTGTAATAATAGCCCTAATTAGGATGCCTGATGTTATACCTGACTTATGGTTAAAGTCTAAGTTTCATATAAATGATACCCTCTATAAGGTATTAGCAGTAATTGGGGCCCTGATGACTATAATATTCTGTTACTACCTAGCAATTGAGTTAACAAGAGCAGAAGTAATAGGAACCTTTATCTACCTAGCTGTAGCCCTAGTCTACCCTGCTATAAGAATGGCGCAAAAAGATACTATTAGCATTAACACAAGCTACGAAGGAGTTTAGAGAATAAAAGAAAGATCCCTCGCCAAGCTCGGGATGACAGAACACGAAGTGTCATCCAGAGCAAAGCGAAGGATCTTATTAATCCCTACGCAAAGCGAAGGATTCCAAAAGGTACCT
>CAZSLV010000056.1:0-12461 GCA_964607545.1 uncultured Gudongella sp.
TTTACCATTAATTCAATAGCTTCCAATATATTCACCTCTTTTACTTATTTACCTATAATTTTACCATACTTTTAATCAATAACAAAATACAAAAGCTTGAAGGATTTTAAATTAGTTTATAGTAAAATGTCACCAGATTGTAAATAAGATTAGGATTAAATGGTGTATGATTAAAGGTAGGGACTTGATAATTTAAGTTCTTATTATCTATGGAGAAAGGCTGAGAAGATGAACAAAAGAGAGATTAAAAAAAGGACCACTAAGAAAAGTAAGAAGGCTAAAAAATTTAGGTTTTATTTTTTTGTACTAATTATATTAGGATTAAGCTTATTTGGCTTTAAATTTATAGAAAAAAACAATAATATTAAAGAAGCATCTGCAATGAAAGAAACACCTATAAAAGAAGAAGAGGAATCTACCTTTTACTTAACAAACCCAAGTGTTGAACATAAAGAATTAGGGAGCATTGAATCTATCATTGAATATGGTAGCGAAGGCTTAATAGGAGCTCATTATCCTGTGTTTGAGAATAAAAATATTGACAATATTAACAAAGACCTAGTTAATGGGTATATAGAAACCTTTAAGAAAGAAATAAAAAACAACAAGACCCCTCCTGACCCTTACCATAAGTATGAACTTAGTATAGATTATGAAACATACAAGGGACCAGATGATATTGTTAGTATTATTTACTTCATTACTGAAAGTGGCCCCTACTTGGCCCATCCCGATTATAATATTATAACAAAAGCCTATGACCTAGAAAAAGATAAGGAAGTAAATCTTAATGAAATTATAGGTGATGAGGGATTAACTTATGTTTCAAATTTAAGCAGGGAATATTTTATGAATAATGAAACTTACAAGGATAGCATAGATCCATCATTATTTGAAGATGGGATTAAGGCAAGTGAAAGCAATTATTCTAACTTTATATTAAAAGATCAAGAAATAGTATTTATATTTGATAAATATCAGCTTTTTAGTGGCTATTTTGGGACCCCATCTATTGAAATCCTTTACAGTAAATTAATAGATTTCCTTAAAACAAACCCTGTGGACCCTCCAAAGAGGGAAGAAATTAACATAGACCCTCTTCTTGAAAATGTGGATGAAGCCATAAAGGTAGAGATTCCTAGAAGACACATAGATCCCGATAAACCTATGGTTGCCTTAACCTTTGACGATGGACCAAATAAAAAGGTTACAGGGCCTATATTAGATGTATTAAAAGAATATGATAGTGTTGCTACCTTTTTTATACTAGGCAATAGGGCATCAGATAATGCTGATATTTTAAAGAGAATATTAGAGGAAGGCAGTGAAATTGGCAACCATTCATATAATCACAAGGAATTAACCAAATTATCCTATGATGAGCTAAGGGGTCAAATTGAAAACACACAAGAGGCAGTATATGAAAGCACTGGTAGTATGCCAAAAATTATGAGGCCTACTTATGGCTCTTTTAATGATAATTTAAAGAAAGAAGTTGAAATGCCTTTAATTTTATGGTCTATAGATACTCTTGATTGGAAGAGTAAAGATGCAAAGAAAGTGACAAGTCATGTCTTATCAAATATAAGAGATGGGGATATAGTTTTGATGCATGATATTTACGATAGTACTGGACTGGCAGTAAAAAGTTTAGTTCCTCAATTAATTAATAAGGGCTATCAACTTGTAACTGTAAGTGAGCTCTTTGAAGCTAGGGGTTTAGTCTTAGAAGATGGGCAAATATACAATCAAGCCCATAAAAAGTAAGATAATACTATAAATTATACTCTTAAAAAAATAAACTTAAAGTACTTTAAGTTTATTTTTTAAGATACCTTATTTTTTTCTTTGTATTTATGCTTATTAAGCATAGGAAGTAGGGTTTTTAAATCTAAACTTGTAATTATTAATCCTAATATTATTATAAAAACTCCCACCCACTGGAGGAGGGAAAGCTCTTCTAATAAGACAATCCTTGCTGTAATAAGACCTGTAATTGGAACTAATAAAGATAAAGGGGATATCTTACTTAAAGGATATTTTGATATTAATATATTCCAAAAGCCGTATCCAAATAAGGTAGCCCCAAATGCTAAATAAAAGACTCCAAATATTGAAACCATACTTAAATTTGTAAAAGCACTTATTAAAGTTTGAGGAGAATCCATTAATAAGGCTATTCCTAGTGTTGGTATTGGCGGTATAAGACCACCCCATACAACTAAACTTAACATATCAAGCTTTTGCCCCTTTTCTCTAGCAGTATCTGAGGCAGACCTTGCAATAATATTTGAAATTGACCAAAAGATTGGGGCACAAACTGTAAGTAATATTGCCCTAAGGGGAATACTAGCTACTTTATTTTGAATGGAAGCAAAGCCGATAATAGAAAGGCCTAAAATTGCTATTATAAAGCCTAAAATTTGTTTTGAACTTATTTTTTCCTTTAAAAATAAGAAAGCCAAAATAGGAGATATAAAAGCTTGAAGTTGTAGGATGATAGATGCAAGTCCAGCAGGCATGCCAATATGCATGGCATAAAACAAACAACCAAATTGGGCAACCCCTACAGTAAAACCATATGAAATTAAGCCTATCAATGAAATATTAGGTTTTTTTATAAAAAAGATAGCTGGAAAAACTACCAGGCTATATCTTAAGGTGACAAGTAGCATGGGGGGAACCCCATCCAGGGCTAATTTTATAACAGTAAAATTAGCCCCCCATACAACAACAACCAGTAAGGCAAGTACAAGGTCCTTTATTTTCATATAAGCCTCCAATTAATAGTTAGTCTATAACTTGCATAGTTAGGAAAGTTACATCATCCATAAGGTCACTACCATGGCCTATATGCGTGTAAAAATCAGATTTTATTAAAGTGTTTATATCAGTTGTATTTAAATGATACTTTTCTTTTAGTATTTTTTGTAATTTTTCTACCCCATACAAGTCCCCATTAGTATTTTTTGCTTCAACTAAACCATCTGAATAAAAGAATAATTTATCTCCCTTTTCTAAATAGAGGACCCTGTCTATATATTTTGGACTTACCAAACTTCCAAGCTTGCAAATTGGAAATCCTTTTGAATTAACTTCAAAAAGCTTGCCTGAATTTTTAACTATATAAGGGGATACATTTATGCCAGCAGAGGAGTATTTAAAAGTTTTCTCCCTGGTATTATAAACTCCATATAGCATGACTATATACTTATCATCTGGTATATTTGTCTTATTAAAACTCTTATAAATTGTATCTAAAACATAACTTGGATCTAGGATTTCTTCAGAAGACCCTTCTCTTTCCTTTAATTGAATGATGTTTTGATAAGCAAATACTGTTAGCATTGCAGCAGAAATTCCATGGCCAGACACATCTCCAATATATAAAGCTATATTGTTTTCATCTAACTTAACTACATTGTAAAAATCCCCACTAAGGTTACTTGCTGCCAGGTAAACAACATCAAAGGATACAGACATATTATAAGGCATTTGAGAAGGAAGCAAACACCTTTGCATTTCCCTTGCATATTCTATATCATTTAGGAGGATTCCATTTAATTCTTCTAACTCCTTGGTCCTATTTTGTACTATTATGTTAAGATTGTCTGAATAGCTTCTAAGCTCATCCTTAGCTTCTTTCATTTCCCTATAGGGTTTACTTGCATTTTCTACATAAATAGCCTTATAGAGAACACTAAAGGCAATAATTTTAAATAAGTGTCCTATATAATTAAAGGCATCGTATATACTTCCATAACTAGTAAAAGCAAATTCGCTAAAGATAAGCAGAACTAGTGATATCATAAGCAAATTGTCATTATTGCTAAAGGATTCCTTATACCTATTTGAAACAATTAAAAAGGCAAGCAATAAGATAAATATTACCAGGTATTCTAAGGCAATTTTTATACTAGTAAGGCCTTCACCCTCTATATACATGGGAGGAAAGAAGTTAGGAAAGTAAGTTACTAGTAAGAATAAAAAAATCGAGATGAGGGCACTTGTTCCTGCTAGTACTTCCTTACTTATATTAGAAGTTTTCTTTCCAGGTATAATAATAGCTGTTAAAAAGCCCATGGACCCTATTAATCGGGCTAAAATCCAAAGGGTTGTTGCCCTATTAGCAGTCACATTAGGAATAAAAAAATCTGGCATTCCCTTGTAGCTTAGGGTATGGAAGGCATCTAAAGACCCCATAAATAAAAAGGCACACCCAAAAATTATAATTTTGAAATTTTTTGATTCTGCATAAATAAAATAACTTACTGTAAAAACAGAAAAAGACACCAAGATGCTGGCAAATTCGAATAAATTATGCCAGGTTAAGTAGTTGGCAATAGACATAAATTCTACAAAGCTATCATTGTAAAAGCCAGCTATCACATAAACAATAAGGGAAAATATAAATACTAAAATCACCCTATCATATTTTTTAATATTTTCAGTTAATTTAGCCTCGCTAGTGTCCATAGGATTCTCCTTGCAATTTATTTATTAAAGACTTAAATTTATAAATTTATTTAATGCTAGAAACTTAATAATTTTTTCAATAAGCTATAGATTACCTCTGAACTTTTCACTACTTCATCTATTGAAACCCATTCATCAGAGGAATGATAATTTTCTCCGCTTGGTCCAAAGATAAAGGCAGGACTACCTAGCCTAGTCCCAAGGTAATTAAAATCTCCCATACTTGAAAAGTATGCTTCTTTTGCAAATTTTCCTGTTACTTCCTTAATTGTATTTTGAATTTCCTTAGTGTAGTAATTATTTTTATCCACTGTATAGGGTTTAAAGCCATCTAAATCTGGGTGGGGGGAGGGTCTAAAATTAATTTCATACTTACTCTTAATATTAGCTCTTTTGGCAGCTTCCTTTACTTCATTGATTAAAAATTCTTTATCCTCTCCCCTAACTACATGCCTAAAAACACTAAAGGATGCATAATCAGAAACGCTAGCAGCTGCTCCACCTCCTGAAGTTTCTATAACTACTAGAGAACCCCTTCCCAACAAAGGGTCTTCTTTTAATTCTGTATTCGCAAGCTCAGTGATTAATTTAGCCCCATCTAAAATGGCATCTATTCCATATTCAGGGCTTGCCACATGACTAGCCTTTCCATACAAATCAACCTTGTAATTGTACCCCCCTCGTGCCCCCAAGCAAAGACATGGGAACTGAGTATTAGCAAAGGCACTACTTGGCTCTGTAATAATTGAAAAGTCTATATCTTTAGTAATTCCATCAATAATTGTTGCATCTGTCCCTAGGCCATAGGGCCCTTCTTCATCAGATACAAGGGTATAAACAATTTCTCCCTTAAAATCCTTAACGTTTTTTACAAAGGCTTTTATAGCTATAATAATAGCAGCGCATCCACCCTTCATATCTAATGCTCCTAAGCCATAGAGCCTGTCTCCCTCGATTGTTGCCTTTAAGGGGTCCTTTGTCCACCCCCTACTTAAGTGGACAGTATCTAAGTGGCCATTAAGTAAAATTTTAGGTCCCTTTTCCCTCCCCTTGATAGAGCCTACTAGGTTAGTGCCTTTGAAATTAGTAATTAAATTTTCCTCATACCTATGGTAGGAAACGGGAATATTGTTTTTTTCTAAGTAAGTGTATGCATAATCCATTACCTTATCTTCTTCGAAGTAGGGGCTGTATATTTCAATAAGATTTGACAATAATTCAATAACTTCATCTCTTTCTATATCCATAAAGTAACCTCCAATCATATATAAAATTATAACATAAAAAGTCAAAAATAATGAAGACTTTAATATTTATTGAAGGTAACTTGTTAAAATGATATTATGAAAATAATAATACTTTTAAAATACAGAAGGGATGGTCCATATGTTTGAAAAATATATAGAAAGTCTGCCCCGGTTTTTTAATTATATTGATTTTTTAGTAGTTACTGACAAGGATGGCTACATAGAATTTTATAAGGTATTTAATAACCTAGGAAGTAAAATTATTGAAGACCCAGTGGGCCTTCATATACTGGAACTCCACCAGCACCTAAACGAGGAAACATCTACTGTAATGAGGGTATTAAGAGATGGGGAACCCATAATAAATGAAAAGCAATATTTAAACATATTTAAAGAAAGAACTGTTACTGTCTTAACCACAACCCTCCCTTTAAAGGCTGGGAATAAAACCATAGGGGCAGTTGATATAAATAAGTACTTTGATGTTGACTTAAGGAAGTTAGAAGATTGCGGCATGAAAGATAATTCTTATGGGAACAATATATTTTTTACTATAGATGATATCTTAACTAATAACAAAAAGATGAATCAATTAAAAGAAAAAACCCTAAGAGCAGCAAAGACAAGCTCTCCAATAATGGTTTATGGAGAAACAGGAACTGGTAAAGAACTCATAGCTCAAGCAGTCCACAACCATAGCTTTAGAAAGAGCAACCCATTTATAACTCAAAACTGTTCAGCCATCCCCCTAAACTTGGGTGAAAGCATTTTTTTTGGAACGACTAAGGGAAGTTTTACAGGGGCAGAAAACAAAATGGGCCTTTTTGAAATGGCAAATAACGGAACCCTTGTCTTAGATGAATTAAACTCCATGGATATTAACCTCCAATCCAAGTTATTAAGGGCTACAGAAAATAATATGGTTAGGAGGGTAGGGGGTGCCAACCTAATCTCAGTAGATGTTAGAATCATCTCTACCCTAAATGAAGACCCTTACTTTATGATTGACCAAAACAAACTAAGGCAAGACCTATTTTATAGACTGGGAGTTGTCCTAATCCACATACCTCCCCTAAGAGAAAGAAAAGAAGACATTCCTCTCTTGGTAGATAGCTTTATTGACCAGTACAATAAAAAAATGCAAAAAAATATAAGAAAGGTTGATAAAAAAGCTCTAGATTTACTCCTAGATTATAATTGGCCAGGTAATATTAGGGAGTTAAAGCATGTAATTGAAAGTGCCTTTAACTTTACTGAAGATGGAATTATAGGCGAAGAAGAAATTTCCTTTAATATAAGAAACTATAAGAAAGATGAAGATAAAAACTTTAAGATTAGCGAAAAGTTTTCCTTAGTTGATACTATAAATAATTATGAAAAAAATTATATAGAACTTGCCCTTGAGTCTAGCACTAGCCTAAGTGAAGCAGCTTCGATATTAAAGATTTCAAGACAAAGTTTAAAATACAAGATGGATACTTACGGAATTAAGGCAAAAGAATAGGTTGATGCAAAAAATATTTTGCATCAACCTATTCTTTTCTTTTAAGATTGCCTTTATACAAGGGAATAAATTAACAAAACTTAACAAAAGTTAAGTAAAAACCTGTAAATTTCAAGATAAAACCAAGGAAATTTAAAGTTTTGCAATATTTAGACTATTGGCACATATATTGCATAATATATAGGATAAGCAATAAGAAAATCTATAGTGGAGGTGAAAATTAGTTTAGCTATTACTAAGTAATTAAAATAGGAGGGATGTCATGCAAGGTCTAGTAGATATGATAATTAGTTTTTCAAACTGGCTATGGGGAACCCCCATGTTGTTAATTTTAGCTGGTGGTAGTCTTTTCTTAACTATAAAGCTAGGATTTTTCCAATTTAAGTATTTTCCATTTGCCATGAAGGAAACATTTGGAAAGATATTTAAAAAAGCCGAGGGTGAAGGAACAGTTAGCCCATTTCAGGCTGCAACCGCTGCACTAGCATCAACTATTGGGGCATCAAATATAGTTGGGGTACCAGTAGCAATTGCTTTTGGAGGACCAGGGGCCATCTTTTGGATGTGGGTTATAGCTTTATTGGCAACTGCTGCAAAATTTTCTGAAATTGTTCTTGGTATGAAATACAGGGAGAAAAATATAGAAGGAGATTATGTTGGTGGTCCAATGTACTTCTTAAGTAAGGGTATAAAAGGCCCTCTAGGCAAGGCTCTAGGTAGCATATTTGCATTTTTCTTAATGATTGAATTAATACCATCAATAGCTACCCAAGCTGTATCTGCCGTACAAACTGCTAGCACTATAAATATACCAAATATTGTCACAGGAGCATTTTTAGTTATTCTAGTTGGACTAGTAGTATTTGGCGGTATAAAGAGAATAACAAATGTAACTGAAAAGTTAGTACCTATAATGGCCCTACTTTATATAGGAGCTGGATTAGCTATCATATTTGTAAATATTACCGAATTACCAGCGGCCTTTGGATTAATTTTTAAATATGCCTTTACTCCAATGGCAGCAACAGGCGGTATAGCAGGTTCAACCCTAGCCTTAGCATTAAGATGGGGAACTGCAAGGGGAGTTTACTCTAACGAGGCTGGTATGGGTACAGCACCAATAGCCCATGCAGCAGCAGTAACAGACCACCCAGCGCGTCAAGCCCTATGGGGAATTTTTGAAATCGTGGTTGATACCCTTATAGTTTGTACTATTACAGCATTGGTAATCCTTGTTTCAGGTGTATGGGAAATAGTCCCATCTGACCAAGCTGCAACAATGCCAGCAGTAGCCTTCCAGCAGTTATTTGGAGAAACTTTAGGTGGGGGAATAGTAACGATAAGTATACTCTTATTTGTATTATCAACCATAATTGTAATTACTTATTATGGAAAGACACAAGCAGAATTCTTATTTGGCACTAAATTTTCAAATGTAATGGTAGGAGTATATTTACTATCAATAATACTAGGGGTTTATGGAGGGATTGAGTTTTTATATAATTTCCTAGATATATTATTGGCTACAATTATTATACCAAATATGATAGGATTAATTGTGCTATCTGGTGAGGTCAAGGATCTTAAAGATGAATTTTTTGGGAATCCTAAGTACTACCCAAAGGCAAAAATTAAGGGTGAATAAAGACATATTTAAAGTCTACATTATCATAGGAGGGATGAAGTGTTTAAAGATTTAAGTAAAAAGATTGAAGATTTAACTATAGAATTAGCAAAAGTTCGGAGTGTTGTTGGCAGCAGAGAAGAAAATGATGTTGTAAATAAAGTATATGATAAATTTAAGTCCATGGATTATTTTAAAAGTAAGCCTGAACTACTTAGGTTTATCGATGTTAGGGAGGACCCCCTGGAAAGAAAGAGTGTTTTAGCAATACTCAAGGGAGAAAAATCTAACAATAAAAAGACTATTGTCCTAATTGGCCACACAGATACAGTAGGTGTATCTGATTATGGACCCTTAGAAGACTATGCAACTGACCCCCTTGTCCTAGTAGAAAAATTTAAGGATAGCTTTATGCCTAGTGATGCTAGGAAAGATTTAGAGTCAGGAGAATATATCTTTGGTAGGGGAGTCTTTGATATGAAGTGCGGGGTTTCTATTTTAATGAATATAGTAGAAGCCATATCAAAGGATATAAAAAACTTTGATGGAAACATTGTCTTTGCTGCTGTCTGTGATGAAGAGGGCAACTCTGGTGGCATGCTTTCAGTTGTTCCAGAATTAATAAAATTACAGGAAAGTGAAGGTTTTGACTACCAAAGCGTAATAGACACAGATTATATGGCACCTAGGTTTGAAGGGGATAATACAAGGTATGTATACGTTGGCACAGTAGGAAAGTTAATGCCAAGTTTCTATATAGTTGGGTCTGAAGCCCATGCTGGAGATCCTTTCAAGGGACTTGATCCAAACCATATATCCTCAAGTATACTTGAAGAAATAGATTTTAATACTAAATATTCTGATGAGGCAGAGGGAGAAGTTACAGTACCTCCTATCTCCTTAAGGCAACAAGACTTAAAAAATGAATACTCAGTTCAAACAGCTAGGACAAGTCACTTATACTTTAACTTTGGAACTCATAGGTCTACCCCAGACCAAATGATGCAAAGGGTTATAGATGGGGCTAATGAGGCCTTCCAAAAGGTCATAGACAATTTAAATAAAGAGTATAAAAAGTATTGTCAGGCTAATAATTTTCCTTATGAAAAATTACCTTGGGAAAAAAGGGTCCTAACTTATGAAGACTTATACAAAAAAGTAAAAGAAGAAAAAGGTAGCGACTTAGACCAAGTCATAGATAATTTAGAGAAGGACCTCCTTAGTGATGAGGGCATTGACGAGAGGGAATTTGCCTTAAGGATAGTACAAGAGGTACACAACTTGTGGTCTGATAAGAACCCAGTGGTCATAGTTTACTATTCTCCACCTTATTATCCACATATTTATGTAAAGGGTGAGACCCAAATAGAAAAAAAACTATTAACTGCTACAAGTAAGGTGATTAAAGAAGTTGATTCTAAGTATGACATTGTGATGAAAAAGTTTTACCCTTATATTTCAGACTTAAGTTATGCAGCTGCTCCTAGAGAGGAAAATGCAGTAGCTTCTTTAAAAAACAATATGCCAGGATTTGGGACTAAATACAAGCTTCCAATTGAAGAGATGCAAAAGCTTAATCTTCCTGTTGTAAATATTGGTCCCTTTGGAAAGGATGCCCATAAGTTTACTGAAAGGGTAGAAAAGGATTATTCATTTAATGTAGTTCCTAAGCTAGTTTATGAAACTATAATTGAACTATTAAAGTAGTAGCAAATAATAAAAGTTGCCAAAGGCAACTTTTATTATTTGTAGTAATTTCAAACTAACCCTTAATAGCCCATCTTAATTTAGCTGAACGGGCTCTTGGATTAGAATTTATCTCTTCTGAGCTAGGCCTTATTGGACCTTTAACAATTTCAGAATAAATGCCTTCTCTTAAGTAATGCTGGAAAGATTTTTTAACTAAACGGTCTTCTCCAGAGTGAAAAGAAAGTATAGCTACCTTGCCACCTTTTTTCAAAGAGCTAGGAATTTTTTCTAAGAAGTAATATAGGACTTCCAATTCATCGTTTATATCTATCCTAAGTGCTTGGAAGGTTCTTTGAGCGGATTTTTTTATTTCCAAATCTCTTTTATTTGCTGGGATAAAATTTAAAGCTTTACCTATAATCTCTTGGAGGGTTGAGCTTGTTCCTATTTTTTTGCCACTTTTTATATAGGAAGTAATTGCTTTGGCAATTTCTCTAGCATAAGGTTCATCAGCATTTTCAATTAGCATGCCTTCTAATTCATCTATAGTAAATAAAGGCAACTTTTCTGATGCGGGCTTTCCCTTACTTGGATTTAATCTTAAGTCTAAAGGACCATCAGTTTTAAAAGTAAAGCCCCTTTCTGGATTGTCTATTTGCATAGAAGATACACCTAAGTCAGCTAATATAAAATCCAAGGGACCTGATTCCTCAACAATCTTATCAATATTTGAAAAATTCATATGCCTAATCTTTAATATACTTGATCCATAACCCAAAGCTTCTAATCTTTTTTGAGTTTTTGGCAACTCAATAGGGTCGACATCAGTTGCGTAAAGTTGTCCTTTAAAGTCCATACATTTAAGGATTTCTAAAGTGTGGCCCCCATAACCAAGGGTTGCATCTAAGCCAACTTGATTAGGTTTAACTTGTAAAAAATCTAGGATTTCATCTACAAGAATGGGTCTATGCATACCTGCAGGGGTACTTCCTTTTTGCATGACTCTTTCTATAGTCTCAGGATAAATCTCAGGTTGGAGCTCCTTATACTTATCCTTATATGATTTAGGGTGAGTCCCCTTGTAGCGGATACGACGTTTATGTTTTTTATCTTTATTTTCCATAATTCGGCCACCTTTCACACCTAATAATACCAAAGTTTATATGTAAAGACAATTAATAAAGAAGACATTTAAGCAGAAACTTTGAAAATAAGCCTTACAGGAAATGATGTAAAGCTTTTAGGACAGGGTCTATTATACTCTTGCATTAATAGCTTTTAAATAATCTACTTACAAAACAAATGAGATAATTTCAATCACTAAATAATTATAAGGGAGGCTTACAAAGTTTGAAAACTCCCTATAAGGGTATACATATAATTGTAGGTGCAAATAAAGATAAAATAAAATATAAATATATAGGGGGAATTTAGATGAATAGTAAACAAGCTGAAATAATGAAAAATGGTAAGGGTTTTGTTGCAGCTTTAGACCAAAGTGGTGGCTCTACACCTAAAGCTTTATTGGGATATGGAGTAACTGAAGACAAATATAGTAATGATGAAGAGATGTTTGACATGGTACATGAAATGAGAACTAGAATAATTAAAAGTCCAGCCTTTAATTCAGACAATATATTAGCTGCAATCTTATTTGAACAAACAATGGATAGAAAAATTGATGGATTGTGGACCGGAGACTACCTGTGGGAGAAGAAGGGTATAGTTCCAATTCTTAAAGTAGATAAGGGTCTAGCTGATGAAGAAGATGGGGTTCAATTGATGAAGCCTATGCCAGACCTAGAAAACCTCTTAAACCGTGCAGTAGAGAGAAATATATTTGGCACTAAAATGAGGTCTGTAATTAAAAAAGCTAACCCAGATAGTATTGAAAACATAGTTAAGCAGCAATTTGAAGTTG
>CAZSLV010000057.1:0-12270 GCA_964607545.1 uncultured Gudongella sp.
TTTTGGCTCATTTTTATTTGAAGTTTCTTTTTACACCATTATACGGACTTTATCAGAATAACAAAGGGTAATAAGTCTATAATAAAAGAGTATTACTTATTAAAATAAAGATTTTAATTTGGGAAGGAGGGAGTAATTATTGAACTTAATATTTTAACACTTATTATAATTTTAGGTTTAATCTTAGCTGCCCAAATTGTTGCGCTTTTTATCCAGTATAGGGTGAATAAAAATTATCAGGGTATTGGATATTGGTTAATAGGCTTTGCTTTACTAGGCCTTGGTTATGTTCTTATGCCAAATTTCACCTTTAAGTCCCTTGAAAAATTTACAGTGATAGGTAATCCTATTTTAGTTTTAGGACACTTGTTTTTATACATAGGAGTTAGGGAGTTTTTTAATAAAAGACTAAATTTATGGGTTCCTCTTAGTATTTTTGCTTTATTTAACTTTGCCTATTATTATTTTATGCTTATAAATAATAATGTTCTTCTTAGGACCCTTAGCTTAACACTAACCCTAGTAATTATTTCATTTATGATTACTTATCAGCTATTATCAAATAAAGATAAGCGCCTTTATCCATCCTCGACCTTTACTGGCCTTGTATTTATTATTTATGGACTTTATTTCTTTCTATATATATTGGATATAACTTTGCCACAAGGACTAGAATTATTTGTAAGTCATAGGAATATCTTTAAAGGAGGTCTTATAGTTTCTATCCTTGCTAGCACCCTATGGACCTTTGGTTTTATTATAATGTTAAATCAAAGGTTAAATATAGAAAACCAAATGGAGAAAGAAAAATTTCATTCTATCTTTAAGACAAATGTTGAATCTCAATTAATTACCCGATTTAAAGATGGCTTAATTGTGGATGCTAACTATGGTTTTTTAATAATTAGTGGTTACTCAAGGTATGAAGTGGTAGGGAAGTTTATAAAAGATATAAATATTTGGAACAGTCCTGAGGATAGGTCTATCTTTACAAATGAATTAAATGAAAAGGGAATAGTTGAAAATATGGAGTTTGTCTTTCGAAGAAAGGATAATACCAAGTTTAATGGCTTATTATCAGCAAGGATAATCACAATTGATTCACAACCCCATATTATAAGTGTTGCAAGGGATATAAGTCAGATAAAGAAAAAAGAATCCATGATAAGGGAAAGTGAAGAAAAATATAGGTCTATAATTAATGGAACCCCAATAAATGTAATTATAACAGATCTAACAGGTCGTATCTTACTTATATCCCCATCCGCCAATGAAATGTTTGGTTATGAAAAAGACTTTGATGGTTTTTTAGGAATGGAGATTTTAGATTTTTTGGTTGAAGATGATTTTAAAAGAGCTACTTCCAATATTTTAAACCTATACAAGGATGACTCAGAGAAAGTTTATGAATATAAGGCACTTAAAAAAGACAACACCACCTTTGATATTGAGATTACAAGTGAGCTCATGTACACCAATGACCATATTCCAGAAAAAATTGTATTTATTATAAGGGATATCACAGAATACAAGCAAAGTGAAGAAAAAATACAAAATTTAATTCAGCAACTTGAAATAGAAAAGACTAAGGCTGAATTAAATTCTAATACTGATAGTTTAACAGGCCTTGCAAACAGGAGGTACTTTGATGAGGTTTTAAGTACTGAGTTTTCTAGGTTAAGACGGTCTGGGTCTAAATTATCTTTAATTATGCTTGATATTGATTATTTTAAAAAATACAACGATACCTATGGCCACCTAGCAGGGGATAGTTGCTTAAGAGAAATAGCTGCTAAGTTAAAGACAATCATAAATAGGGGGTCCGATGTAGTTGCAAGATTTGGAGGGGAAGAATTTATTGTAATCCTACCAGAAACTGATGAAATAGGTGCACAAAAACTTGGGGAAATCATAAGAAAGGAAATAGAAAACATGTGCATCCCACATACAAATTCAGATATTTCACATTGTGTTACAGTTAGCGTAGGAATTGTTACCTTATATCCAGATAAGTCAAATTCTCCAGATAGAGCCCTAAAGATGGTGGATGAAGCCCTATATACGGCAAAGAACCAAGGGAGAAACCGTTGCTCCTATAGGTCAGGTTTTAATCAGGACACTCCTATTGTAGAATGATTATAAACTATGCTATAATAAACTAGTTAAAGTAACTTTAAAAGCAAAAGGAGAAAATATCATGGCAGGTTCAAGTACTGAAAAAATGAAAAAACTAATTGAGGAAAAAAAGAATAAAGGAAGCCTAAAAGATTTAAATAAAGACAATACCAATAAGACAAACATAGGCCCATCCAAGGCTTTTAAAAAGAATAAAAAGGCAGGGTCCTTAAATAAATAAAGATACTAAATCCACCAAATTAATTTGGTGGATTTTTGTTAATGATAAGACCATCTGGTACTTAAATTTATATTTGGGTAAAGTAAAGATATACTATTTATAAGAAAGAATAAAAGAATTTAAAATATTATTGGGGGGATTAAGATGGGACTAAAGGATGATAAGTATTATATAAACAAGGCTATAGAATTAGCCTATAGTGCAAAGGAAAAGGGAGACAACCCCTTTGGCTCAATACTTGTAGATGAAGATGGAAATATAATAATGGAAGATGAAAATACACAAATAACTGAAAATGATATAACAGGACATCCTGAGCTTAAAATAGCTAAAAGAGCTGCTGCAAAATACGACAAAGAGTTTTTGAAAAAATGCACCATGTACAACTCAGCAGAGCCTTGTACCATGTGTACAGGAGCTATATATTGGAGTGGGATTGGAAGAATTGTATTTGGTATAAGCAAAAAAAGATTGAATGAGTTAAAAACAAATGGAGAAGGAAGTATAAATTACTCTATACATGAGCTCTTAGGAAATAGCCAAAAAAGTTTTGAAATAATAGGACCCATGGATGAAATGAAAGAAGAAGTGGAAAAACCTCATAAGTAAAAATAAAAAAGTTTAGGCGAGAGGATTAGCCTAAACTTTCATATTTTACTGCTAGGTTTATTTGTGATTTAGTATTAAGGTATTTGCTACTTGTAATTATCCCTATAAAACACAGACTTATTATATAGTAAAATAAAAAGTGGTAATTTCCATGGTAGTCCAGTAAGAAACCAGACGTTGAAACTCCTGCAATGGCCCCTATGCCATAACCAGTAAATATTAATCCATAGTTTTGACTATAATTTTTAATTCCGTACAAATTAAGGGTTGAAGTAGGAGCAATAGCAAGCCAGCCACCAAGATTAAACCAAAATATTGAAAAAGTTATGGCATAAACCACAATATTGTTTTTTAACAATATTATAGAAAGCGAAGATAAAATTATTAATCCATAGGAAAGTAGCATTGCATTTTTTGTAGAGTACCTATCTGTGATATATCCAAAGGTAGGCCTTCCAAGCCCATTGAAAATGGCAAAGAGAGCCATAAGCTTTGTAACACTTGATAAACTTAGGTTAAAGTAATCTAAACCTACACTTGTTGTAACCCCAATCATTGTAAGTCCAATCATAGTACCTATAATAAAATTAATATAAAGGCCCTTAAAGCTCTTTGTCTTAAGCATTTCCTTTAAGGATACATCCATATATACCTTATTATCAATAATCTTATTTTTATAAACTATTACTTCTTCCTCCCTTGGATTTCTAAAGGGCAAAGAAAGAAGGGGTAGCAAAATACCAAAAGTAAGTCCAAGAATTAAAAATGCCTCCTTAATACCATAACCCTCTACTAAAAATCTAGCTATCGGAGCAGTAATAAGTGGAGATAGGCCAAAGCCTACTAGGATTAAACCAAGTGCAAAACCCTTTTTATCTGGGAACCACCTTGCTATCACACTCATAGGTACTCCATAAGCTATACCTACCCCTCCCCCACTTATGATTCCATAAGTGACAGTTAATAAGAAAATGCTATTAGTATATGAAGAAAGAACCCAGCCAAGTGAAACCAATAAACTACCAAAGATTAAAATGTTTCTAGGCTTGTATTTATCTAGATGCTTTCCAGATATAAGCATAAAAACTGCATAAGAAAAAAGTCCCATCATATAGGGGATCCCACTTTTTGCAGCCCCTATCTTATAGTAACTTTCTAATCCTACTCTAAAAACACTATATGAATAAACTGTACCTAAAAGCACCATTATAATTAAACTTAAAAACACATATGCCCATCTCTTATTTGATTTTAGTAACTCTTTTATTTTCAATATCATTAATATATTAACTCTCCCTTATTTAAGAAATTATTTAAAGTGATTGATTCTTTTATTTATCATTTTAAGAATCATAGCATAATTGATTTATATTATCAATAAAAACTTTTGTTAGCAACAAGCAAAATTCGTTTAAAGCTTTAAATAGTTTATTTATTTAATCTTTCTATTTAGAAGGAAACATGAAATGTTCTTTATAAAAGAGAATTTTTAACTTGTAAATCTTATTTCAAGTATAAACATAAATAAGTCAAAACTAAAAATAAAGTTAATAAATTAATTTGATAAAGTGCTAAGTTTCGAGGTATAATGAAACTTAGCATATTTATATTAATTGCATATTTCAAAGTATCTCAATATGTGGTAATGTATAAAATAAATGTATTTGGAGGTGTGATATGGTCACTAAGTTTAAAAAAGTATTAGTTGCAAATAGGGGCGAAATAGCCATCAGAATATTTAGAGCATGTAATGAGTTAGGTATTAGAACAGTTGCCATTTATTCAGAGGAAGATAAGTCTTCTTTGTTTAGGACTAAGGCAGATGAGTCTTATTTAATAGGTAGAAACAAGGGACCCCTGGAAGCTTATTTAAGTATCGATGAAATAATCAAGATTGCACTTAAAAAGGGTGTAGATGCAATACATCCTGGTTATGGTTTCTTATCTGAGAACCCAGAACTTGGAAGAAAGTGCAGGGAGGTTGGTATAGAGTTAATTGGACCAACGCCTGAAATGATGGAAGAACTTGGCGATAAGATTAAGTCAAAAATAGTTGCAAAAAGTGTTGGAGTAAACATTATCCCAGGGATAGATAGGGCTGTGACAAGTGAAGATGAAGCTAGGGAGTTTGCAAACTTTAGCGGATACCCTGTTATGTTAAAAGCCGCTGCAGGCGGTGGTGGCAGGGGTATGAGGATAGTAAAAAAGGAAGAAGACTTAATAAGAGAATACTATAGTGCAAAGAACGAAGCCAAGAAGGCCTTTGGTATTGACGATATATTTATAGAAAAATACCTTGAAAAGCCCAAGCACATAGAGGTCCAAATACTTGGAGATAAATATGGTAATATTGTCCACTTATTTGAAAGAGATTGTTCCATTCAAAGAAGACACCAAAAGGTAATAGAATACACTCCTGCCTTTTCTATTACACAAGAACAAAGAGAAAATATTTGTTCAGATGCAGTAAAAATAGCCAGGGCTGTTAACTATATGAATGCAGGTACTGTAGAATTTCTATTAGATAAGCATGGCAACCATTATTTTATAGAAGTAAACCCAAGAATTCAAGTTGAACATACAGTTACAGAAATGGTTACAGGTATTGATATAGTTCAATCACAAATTTTGATCTCAGAAGGTTATAGTTTAGATTCTCAAAAAATTGGTATAAGTAGACAGGAAGACATAAAGGTAAATGGTTTCTCCATCCAATGTAGGGTTACAACAGAGGACCCACAAAATAACTTTGCACCAGACACTGGTATTATTGATATATATAGGACGGGTTCTGGGGCTGGAATTAGATTAGATGGGGGAAATGGATTTACAGGCTCTGTTATAAGTCCCTACTATGATTCCCTCCTAGTAAAAGTTATATCCTGGTCTAGGACATTTGAAGATGCTTCTAGGAAGTTAACTAGGGCTCTTAAAGAAATAAAAATCAGAGGGGTTAAAACTAATATCCCATTTTTAATTAACGTCTTAAACCATCCTGACTTTATAAGTGGCAAGTGTGATACTGGCTTTATAAATTTAAATGAAGGTTTATTTGATATCAATGCCAAGAAAGATATTGAGCTTAGGGTATTAAATTATATAGGGGAAAAAGTTGTAAATAAAACAAAGGGAATTAAACCTGATTTTGACTACCCAAGGGTTCCAAAGATAGAAAGGCCAAAAGTACAAAGAGGAACAAAGCAAATCCTTGATGAAAATGGGCCAGACGGCCTAGTAAAGTGGATAAAGGATAATAATAGACTCCTTATCACAGATACTACACTTAGGGATGCCCACCAATCTTTAATGGCAACAAGGCTTAGGACAAATGATATGTACAATATATCAAAGGCAGTCTCTGTCCTAGGAAATGACCTTTTCTCCCTAGAAATGTGGGGAGGGGCTACTTTTGATGTTGCCTATAGGTTTTTAAGTGAATCTCCTTGGGAAAGATTGAGAATCCTTAGGGAGAGGATTCCAAACATCCTCCTTCAAATGTTAATTAGGGGATCAAATGCGGTTGGTTATAAGAACTACCCGGATAATGTGGTGAGGGAATTTGTGAGAGAATCAGCTAAAAGTGGTATAGATATTTTTCGAATATTTGACTCCTTAAACTATTTAGAAGGTATGAAAATTGCAACAGAAGAAGTATTAAAAACTGGTAGGGTTGCTGAAGCATGTATATGCTACTCGGGGGATATCTTAAATAAGGATAAGAAAAAATATACTCTTGAGTATTATATTAAGACTGCTAAAGAATTAGAAAGTACAGGAGCCCATATTTTAGGAATAAAAGACATGTCCTCCCTTTTAAAACCAGAGGCTGCCTACCAATTGATTACTGAATTAAAGAAAGAAATAAACATTCCAATCCATCTTCACACCCATGATACAAGTGGTAATGGAATAGCAACCCTCTTAATGGCAACCCATGCTGGTGTTGATATTGTAGATGCTGCCTTTAACTCTATGTCAGGTATCACAAGCCAACCAGCCCTTAACTCTATAGTGGCTGCCCTTGAGCATACTGAAAGGACAACAGGATTAGATATAGATGCCCTCCAAGTTATTTCTGATTATTGGTCTGCTATAAGGCCTATTTATGCTGAATTTGAATCAGATTTAAAATCAGGCACAGCAGAAATATATAAGTATGAAATACCAGGAGGTCAGTATTCAAACTTTAAACCACAAGTAGAAAGCTTTGGCCTAGGTCATAGATTTAGCGAAGTAAAAGAAATGTATAAAACAGTAAACGATATGTTGGGTGATATTATAAAGGTAACCCCTACTTCAAAAGTTGTAGGAGACTTTGCCATCTTTATGGTTCAAAATGACCTTGACCCTGAAAATATATATGAGAAGGCAAAGGACATGGCCTTTCCTGATAGTGTGGTATCCTACTTTAAGGGTATGATGGGCCAACCTATGGGTGGTTTCCCAGAGAAATTACAAAAGCTTGTTTTAAAGGGAGAAGAGCCTATTAAGGGTAGGGCTGGTGAATTATTAGAAGATGAAGATTTTGAAAAAATAAAAGAAGAATTAAAAAATAAATTCAACATAGAAGGAAATATGCAAGAAGCCCTATCTTATGCCCTATACCCTAAGGTGTTTGAGGATTATATAAAGGATATAGAGGAAAATGGTGATTTAAGTAGGATTAAGAGCGACATATTTTTCCACGGCCTAAGAGAAGGTGAAACTGGAGAAGTAGAGATAGAGGAAGGGAAAATTCTTGTTATTAAGCTAGTTGAAATTGGACCTATAGATAATAAGGGCTACAGGACCTTGTATTTTGAGATAAATGATAGCAGAAGGACTGTTAAGGTATTTGATAAGGCAAGCAATGTAGTTATAGCAAGTGATGAAATTAAAATGGCTGATCCAGATGATAAAAGAGATATTGGGTCAAACATACCTGGTACTGTTGCAAAAATCTTAGTTAAGGTTGGAGATAATATAAAGAAAAACCAGCTTCTTGCTGTGGTTGAAGCCATGAAGATGGAAACTCAAATCACATCATCTGTAGATGGGAAAGTTGATGCAATACTCTCAAAAGAGGGTAGTAGGATAGAATCTGGACAGCTCCTAATTAGACTAGAGTAAAGAGAAACTATGTACAAACCCCACACCACTTTAATGTGGTGTTGGCTAATTGGTGTAATAAAAAAGAGGTATTTAATGTGAGCTTAAAAAGAAAAACTAAAACAAAATTATATATAATCCCCATGATATTGTTATTTATAGCTATCCTTGTAATCTACTACAATAATTATAAGGATACTGTTCAAATAATAAAATCGGAGTACGAAGCTAAGGTAGACTTAGTTGAAAAGAGTATTTACAATGAAACAAAGTATACAGGCATCATTAGCAACTTGGCAGAAAATGATATAAGTGAAAAGATGAAAAATAACTCTCAAGTACTGATTGAAAAATATGTTAAGGAGCCTAATATCTTAGATTGGGACCTAAATACCCTTAAAACTGAGTTTGAGGGTATGGATATTTACATTCTCGATGAAGACTTAATTATTATTGCCTCCACAGTAAGAGAAGAGATAGGCATGGACTTTGGACAATTTAAAGACTTTGGAAAGCTTTTAAGAAAAAGGTTAGAGGGAGGGTCTTTTGAATCTGATACAATAAATTTTTCTATACTAGAAAGCCAAATGAAAAAGTTTAGCTATATGCCAACCCCTGATAATAAGTACTTACTTGAGTTAAGCGTAGATATAGGAAAGGCATATCCAGAAATAAAAAATTTAAATATTGTATACTTAACTGAAGAACTAGTAGATAAGTATCCCTTTGTAGAAGATATAAGGGTATATAAGTACAATACTAATAAAAAAGGGTCTTATGAGCTAGACACCATAAGAAAAAAGGCTAGGATGTTTGAAAGCTTAAAGGATGATAGGGATATATATGTAAAAAAAGCCCTAGACCAAGACCAAGCCCAAGAACAAATAATTAAAGATGAAAATAATAAGACCTATAGGCTAAAATATATCCCCTACACAACTTATTATGAAGATAATAGCATTACTTGGTGGGATTCCTATGTAATTGAAATAATATACAATGATGAAAGTTTAATAAAATCAATAGACCATCAAGATAAAGTTTTTTTTAATAGCATGTTAGTCTTACTAATCTTATATTCTGGCTTTTCATATATGGTAATCAATGTGATTAAAAAAAGCAGGGAAAGGGCTAATCTAGATCATTTGACAAAATTACCAAATAGGAAGAAGTTTGAAGATGTAATTGAGTATGAAATGGCTAGGGCAAATAAAGATAATACTAAGATAGCGGTTTTGTTTTTTGACTTAAATGATTTTAAAAAAATAAACGATACCCATGGCCACAATATAGGAGATAGGGTCCTTCAAGAAGCTGCTTTTAGAATTCAAAATGAAATGAGAAAAGAGGACCTAGCTTTTAGGATAGGTGGAGATGAGTTTGTAGGCTTAATACCTAATTTAAAGGTAAGTGATGAAATAAATGAGATAGCAGAAAGGATTTCTTTAATTTTTGATAAGGAAATTTATATTGATGAAATAAAAATAAGCATAAAGTCAAGCCTCGGAGTTAGTATATACCCAGACCATGGAAAGACAATAGATGAACTCTTATCAAAGGCAGATGAGGCCATGTATAGGGCAAAGGTAAATAATAAAAACTTTGAAATAAGTGAATAAGTATAGTTTTAAAATACTGCCTGAGTATTATATTAAGGCAGTATTTTTTATTGTAAAACCAGGGTCTATTAATTGCTAATTAGGGATTATTAATGTATGATAAAAGAAAAGAAATTTATTACTTTAGATGTGTGAAGGGAAGTAGACTTTATTGGATTATAAAAAAATATATAAAAAAATAGAATAACGTTATATAGTATTATCAATATTCCTTATATTAATATTTATATCCAGGCAAATCTTGGTTCAAAGGCAAATAGAACTAGGAAAAGATATGTCTAGGGTAATTAACATATCAGGTAGGCAAAGGATGTTAAGTCAAAAGATAACAAAAAATGTACTGTTGATTTATGAAAACCCTAATAAGGATAATATAGAATTTTACCTAGAGGATTTACAAAGAGATTTATATATTTTTGAAAGGTCTCACTTTAATCTTATAAATGGAAATGAAAGCCAAGGTATAAGTGGGAAAAACTCTGATATAGTAATTGATCTATTTGAAGATATAGACCCTTATTTTATAAGCCTTGTAGATACCACCAAGGAAATATTAAACTTAGTTAAGGCAGGGGAAAATGATAGTGACCTTATTTTAGAAAATATAAGGACCCTTATATTAAATGAAAGATCTTTCTTAGAAAGAATGGATGAAATAGTATTTGAATATGACAATGAATCTAAAGAAAGTATTACTAATCTAGAAATTTTAGAAAATATTGTCTTTTACATTATACTATTGGCTCTTTTACTTATAACACTTTTTATCCTCCTACCAGCTGGTAAGACATTAAGGCACACCTTTATAGATATAAACGAAGGTAATGAGAATATTAAAAAGCTATTTTATTCTATGAATGGGTCCTTGTTTTTAGTAAATAAAAAGGGGGATATCTTAAGCAAAAATGAAAATGCAAAAGAAATTATGCTTAAACAGGATAAGAATAATATAAATTTTTGTGTAAATTGGTTTAATGTAAACATCCTAGATATAATAAACAGGGTTATAGAGGGTGAGATGTTTAATAGTATAGAAGTTAAGGTTGAAGGTAGGGATGAAAAAAATATTAGCCTCCTACTTTCTGCTATAAAGGGTAGTTATAAAAATGAAGAAGTAGTCTTATTAAGTGCATATGATATTACTGCACAAAAGAAAGCAGAAGAAATATTAAGAGATTTAGCTATAAAAGATGAATTAACAGGCTTATATAATAGGCACTTTTTAGAATCAATAATAAAGGCAGAAATAGAAAGGGCAAAAAGATATGACTACCCCCTATCAGCTGCAATTATGGATATAGATGATTTTAAAAAAATAAACGATAAATGGGGTCACCCTATTGGGGATGATGTCCTAAGGGAAGCTGCTAGAATTTTAAAAGAAAACTCAAGAGAATCTGATTATGTTATTAGGATAGGGGGGGAAGAGTTTGTAGTACTTATGCCCCATACAAATCTTGAGGGGGCTTATATTCTTGCTGATAAGCTAAGGCAAGCAATTGAAAAAAACATCCACAAGGAAGTGGGCTACTTTACTAGTAGCTTTGGTGTAGCAGAAAGAAAAGTTGATGAGACATACTTTGAAATGTATAACCGTATGGATGATGCCCTTTACAGGGCCAAAAAAGAAGGAAAAAACATAGTTCTTAAATCTGGAGAAGAAAGTGTTCTAGGTATGAAGTCATTTTTAGAATGGTCAGATAAGTGGAATTGTGGTGAAAAGACAATCGATGACCAGCATGAAGAATTGATTACCGAAATAGGTAAATTTATAAATGGCACTATAGACTTAGAAGATAGTGAAAATACCATATACACCTTAAATAGGCTTTTAAACCTTATTGAAAGACACTTTAAATATGAGGAAAAAGTTCAAAGAGAGATTGGTTATAAGGAAGTAAATGCCCACACAAGGATCCATACTGAATTATTAAAGAAATCATATAGGTTAAAGGAACTATTTATAGAAGGTGAGATTGATTTTAAAGATTTATTAGAGTTTATGCTCCATGATGTTATAACAGGTCACTTATTAAAAGAAGATACTAAATTTTTCTCATACTTGGAATAATCATAGTACAAACAAGGAAACAATTCTAGTTAGGGGAGATTTCTTATGAGCTTAATATCAAATTTTACCATAAATATTTATTCTATGCTTGTACTAATCATCCTTTATGTACAGTATTCTAAGCATCTAGATAGGGAATACTTCCATAATAAACTCTTTATACAAATTATTAGGATTACCTTTTTAATGCTTATTTTCGATATTTTAGGCAGGTTTGATGGTAACCCCTCTACAATAAATTCCTTGTTTAACCAGGTTGGTAACTACATGCTTTTTTTACTAAGCCCAACCATACCCATACTTTGGTTATCTTATGTCCATTTTCAAATATACCAAGACGAATCTAGAACAAAAAAATTGATGAAGCCACTTTTTATTCTTATTATGATTAATTTTGCTTTTCTTAATCTTAGTCAATTATATGGGTGTTTTTATTACATAAACTCACAAAACATCTACTATAGGGGACCCTTTTATTTTTTACCAGCTTCCCTTCCTTGTATCTTTATATTTGGAACTTCAATTTT
>CAZSLV010000058.1:0-3277 GCA_964607545.1 uncultured Gudongella sp.
GATATGTTAATTAATTGGTATATAAATATATTTAACTAGAAATATTATCCATTTTAAGTTATTATAATACATATGCATGAGAGGGGGAGAGGATTTGAGTATATTCGGATCTAACAGTGTCCTTAGTCTCGATTTTGGTTCTGATAGAATCAAAGGGGTTGTAGGAAAACATTTAAAAAAGGGAATTAATGTAGAAAAGAGCTTTATGCTTAACCTACCAGAGGGCTTATATCAAGATGGAGAAATAACTGATATAGACCAGCTAACATATTTACTTAGGAACATCTTATCTGAAAATGGAATTGGGCAATTAGAAACCTATGGGGTAATTAATTCTACCTCTATTATTCTACGAGAAGTTAACCTTCCAACTGTTGTAAACGAAGAGATTGAATCAATTATTAGCTACCAGCTTGATGAGTACATACCAATAAATCCAGAAGACTATGTGGTCAAATACCTAAGTCTTGGTAGGATTGTAAAAGAGGGTGTAGATTACTCTCAAATTTTACTTATAGGTATACCAAGGGCTATGATTCAAGCTCATTTAACACTTTTTAAAAATTCTAACTTAAAACCTACTGTTCTTGATTACCATGGAAATGCAATTGCCAAGTTAATAAGTGAGGGAGGAAGCATAAATCAAGGTTATCCAAATGCTTCTGTTTTAGCATGTGTAGATTTAGGATATGAATTTACTAATCTTACTATAATAGAAGATGGGAAGGTTAAGGTAGCAAGGGTTATAGAGTTTGGTTCAAAGGAAATATTAGATGAGATTAAAAATAGGATGCCCTTTATTGGTGAAAGTGAGATTGCAGAAAAGATAAAAAGACTAGAAGATATCAGTATAAAACCAAGTTTAGATAATCCTGATATCAGCTTTATAGAAATACTTAGAGATAACTTATACTTATTGATGGATAAGATTGAAATGATTTTACGCTACTATAACACAAGGGATTCTGAAAATAAGATTGATTTAATTATTCTCTATGGTTCATTTTCACAAATTTTAGGCTTGGATACTATGTTTAATGATTATTTTGAAATTGAAACAACCAAGTTACTTAGCTTAAACAAGGTAAAAATCAATAATGAGTTAGGCCTTTATGCAAATGCTACAGGTGCACTTGTTAGACTAAAAGAGGTGAAGAAATGAGAGATCTTAACTTTTTTGAACCCTTTATAGAAAAGAGACAATTTAAATTTGATAAAATGCTATTATTATACTTAGTTTTATTTGTTGTACTAATAGGCCTAGTAGTAAGTGCAGGCTTAAATCAAATAAAGATATCTTCTTTAAATAAAGATGTAAAGGCACTAAACACTGTTGCTATGGACCCTGAAACAAATAAGAAGGTAGATGAAATTAAGGTCTTTGAAACAGAAACAGCCCAGTTTAAAGAAGAGGTTGACAGGATTATTGCCCTTGATCAAAGCATACAAGCTCGAGATGTGATTGGAGAAAACCTACTAAAGGATATTAACTCAAAACTCCCACAAGGGGTCTTCTTAAGCAATATGAGTGTATCTGGATGGCAAGTTCAAATTTCTGGTTTTGCTGAGGATAAGTATTCAATAGCTGAGTTTGGAAAGGGCTTAACTGAACTTCCTATGGTAAATGATGTATTTATTTCAAATATCTCAGAGGTTGAATCATATTATAATTATAATTTAGAAATTTCTCTTGTGGAGGTGTTAATCGATGCAAACTAAGAAACCTGCTTTTTTAGATAAGATTAAGACTAGACCACTAACAAATAGTGAAAAGGTATTATTAACCCTCCTAGCAATTGTTGGCATAGCTTGGATGGGAAATCAATTTATTTTAGTACCACAAGCGGCAAAGTTAGAAAGCCTTCAAGTACAAAAGTATGAACTTGAAGCTAAAATACAAGATATGAATGAAACTTTAAGAAAAGAAGCTGATATAAAGAAAGAGTGGGAAATGTTAAATAGGGAAAGAAATCAAATATTATCCTATTACTTTCCAACCCTTGATCAAGCTCAAATTATCTACCTTTTAAATGACCTTTTACCAGAAGACCAGGTAGATATAGTTGATCTAAACTTTACAAGACCAAATGCTGAGTCTATTGCAGAAATGGATGTATACAATATGGAAATGTCTATCCCATTTTCTGGATCTTACGATGGTATAGTCAATATGGTTAGGGCAGTTGAATCTTCTCCAAGAAGACTAATGGTTTCTTCCTTATCCCTTGATAGGGATTCTGATAAAATGTTAGCTGGGAATATGAATTTAAAAGTTTATAGTTTAGAAGGTTTGGCTGATGCTGATTCAGAAATAATTGCAATTCAAACTGCAGAAAACCTTAACCAGGGAAGCTTATTCTCTAGTTTCTCTGGCTATGGAGGTCCAAATGGCCAAGTATCTTATGATAGTGAAGGAAGGCCAATAGTTGATAGTGGGTCTGGTTCTAGTGCAGGGGGAGATGGAAGTGGCCAAGCTGATGGACCACCTGAAATAAAGGGAGATGTCTTATATTCTTTTGAAACTAGAAACTATGACTTTATACCATCAAGTCCATTAGTAAAGGGTAGTGTATCACCTAGTACCATATCCATGGATGGAAGGTTTGCAGCAAGAATGGAATATAGTATTGTAGGTATTGAAGAAAAAAACAGGGCTTCAATCAATATATCTAGTCAAAATATAACCTTAAAGTACCCACCAACATCACTTAACTTATGGGTAAATTCATTTTCTTATGCACCTGGCACAATAGGGATTAGGTATACAAACCAGTCTGGTAAAGAAATTGAAGAAGAAGTAAGCGTAGGGGTTTCATGGCTAGGGTGGTCTAATACAGAAGTTCCTCTTCCAGGAGATATAAATGATTATCCTATTAAGATAACTCATATTTACTACGAGTTACCTGAAGGAAGGGATGATTTTGGAGTCTTGATATTTGACAAGTTAGAAGCATTTTACCCTCATCATTTTGAAGACAGCCTAGACCAAGTGAAAACACCTGACCATATATTTTATGAGGTCAAGGCAGGGGATAGTGTTTCAACAATCTCCCAAGAAGTTTATGGTACCATGTCTTATAAAAATGAGATAATGAAAAATAATGATATAAAAGCTGGAGAAGTTCTACCTGTTGGCAAGATACTTGTTTTGGTAGATAGATAGGGAGGGGATAAAAATGAAAAATAATAAACTTATATTGGTTTTAACAGTAGTTTTGGCTCTCCTTATATTTTCAGGAGGAGTATTTGCAACACCTGCAGAAGATTTTGCTAAGGG
>CAZSLV010000058.1:3377-12197 GCA_964607545.1 uncultured Gudongella sp.
AAGGTAAGCATGGAACAAGGACTTAAGGATGGAGAAGCAGCAGGTAAGGCCATGGGAGTTTTATCAGCTGAAAAGGATTACCTTTATAAAAACTCTATGAATGATGAAAGAGACCTTTTAAGGGATACAGAAATTAGAGATTTATACAGGCTAAGTCTTGGAAATGATGAATATGAAGATGCCTTTATACAAAGCTTTAAAAGGGAGTATAAGAGGGCATACAATGAAAAGTTTAGGGCCTTATCTCAAAGTGATTCTCTTATAAAGTCTGTATCAACCATGCTAACACCTGCTGGTGGAGACTTTAGTGCAGGAGATATAAAGATAAGTCTTGAACCTGGGACTTTTTATATGCCTCTTATGGTAACTATAAACACTAGAAACACTGACTTTTACACCTTTGGAACCCATATTAGGGCATCAGAAGTGTATGGGATAAAGCTTGATAATCCAGCTATGACTTTAGATGACAAACATCTAGTTACAGTTTCTTTTCCCTACTATGGAGATAAGAACAAGGCTGGACTTTATAAGTTAGTTACCAATGGATGGTCCTATGTCCCATCTACTGTGGAGGATAATATTATATCTGCCAAGTTACCACCATCTACCCTATCTAATAGGGAGAGTGTCTTTGCAGTATTTATGGATAATAATATAAGAGTATTAACTGATGTAAGAGACCACTGGGCTAAGGAAGAAATCCAAACTATGGTTAGAAGAAATATTATAACTGGTTATCCTGGAAGAACCCATCTTGATGGTACCTTTAAACCAGAACAACCAGTAACTCGGGCAGAGTTTTTAATACTATTAAGTAGGGCAGAAGGTTGGACATTGCCAAACTATATTGCTAATGCTACATACTTTAAGGATTATCCACAATTCCAAAGTTATGGTAATATCATTAGCTATGGTCTGTCAAAGGGTTATATATTTGGGTATCCTGACAGAACATTTAGACCATACAATCCAATCTCGTATTATGAAGTAGAGCTGATTATGGGTAGAGTGCTAGGAAATTACAATTTTAAGTGGAATGCCCTAGCTGAACAAATTATGTTTGATAAGGGGTATAAATCTCAAAGCTTCCAGAATTTGGATAGAAAAATTACAAGGGCAGAAGTTTCATATATGCTTTATGTTTTTAACCAATGGAGATATTAAAGAGATGTAAAATTAAAAATAAGGGATATACACTAATCGAGTTGATTATTGTATTAGCTCTTTTTTCTTTAGTCTTAACAATTGCCCTACCAAACTCCAAAGCTTTTAAAACCTATAATCAAAACCAACAGTTAAGGTTATTAGAAAAAGACTTAAGACAGGCTAGAAACTCTGCAATTATAGAAAACAGGCCTATATTTATAGAATTTCTTATTGAGAAAAATGCTTATGTTATAAAATACAGTGAAAGTAATAGGATAATAGAGAGGACCCTAGACAATGGGGTAAAGTTTACTACCATGAATGTAAGTGGAAATGGAAATACAATTAAATTTAACCCTGATGGGAGGCCAGCTCATACAGGAACTGTAAATATTAAAAAGGGTTCTGAGAACTATCAATTAGTAATTGCATCTGTTATATCAAAAATTACTATAAAAAGGATATCTTAAGTATGAAATATTATAGAAAAAAGGGGTTTATATTAGTTGAAGTTATTGTAGGCTTTGCCCTAATAGGCCTACTTGCTAGTGTAGTCTTTCCATCAATTACTGCTACAAAAATTGGTATGGTAAGGGTTGAGAAAAAAGCTATTCTTATTGATCAAGTCCAAAGAATTACAAAAGGCTTAAAGGCTCCAAGTGATGATAACAATAATCTATTAAACAAGCTAGCAAGTGGAGCCCAAATTGATTATAGGGATGAAATTTTACCAGATGACCTAGAAGCAAGTGTTTATATAGATAAGGTTTGTGAAGACTACCAAGTTTATACAGTAGAAGTAAAGGTTTTAGGAGAGGATACTTGTGCAAGGCTTCAAGCAACAAGGAATTTCAAGTAAGGGTTTTACACTTATCGAGCTTATTATTAGCATAGGCTTAGTAGGAATATTAATTACAATGAGCTTTAGTGTATTTAACTTTACATCTTCAATATGGAACCAGGTATCAGGTGAAGATGATTTTTTACTACAAGGCAGGTTTGCCATATCCTATATTAAAGAAGATATAATTGAAGTTTCTTCTAATATAAAGTCTACAGAGATTGTTTCTTTAAAGGATTATTTACCAGAAAATTTTTACTATAACAAGACCCTAGGGTTTTTTATTATAAAAGATGAAGGACTTTCATATAAGCATATTTTTTATAAGGTAGAAAATGAGATTTTAACTAGGGTGACCTTTTCTTCACCTAGTAAGCTTCCAAAGAAAGTGCCTAGTGTTACTACACACAATCCAATACTTGAAAGTGTCACAAGTGTAAATGAGACCTTTTATGATAAGGAAAGGGACCTTTTATGCTTAATTATTAAGACTAAAGATAAATTAAAGGACAAGGAGTATACTTTTATGGAAACACTTTATCTTAAGGATGACTTAAATGAGGGCGGTTACAATTGAAAAGAAAGGGATTTTCCACATTGTTTGTTCTTATTATAAGTGCAGTTTCCTTACCCCTTTTAGCCTTTGCTTGGCAATCCTTATTTGTACAAGCAAAATTAAATGCCAATAGGTTAGATATGATCCAGGGTCAATTAAACTTAGAAGGGGAAACCAATAGGCTTATTTATGAAGAATCGGGCATAAATGATAGGATACTTGATATTTTAAAGAAAAAATCAGATGAAATGTTTATGAAGGATAAAAAATTTGATCTTTCCATAGACTCTGAAATATTTACTAATCCTCTTGCAGAAATTAGCTTTGTTGATGATAAAAATTCTAGACCACAATTTAAATTAAGGCTAAGCGGTGATTACAAGGGCTTTAATTTTAATAAGACCATGTTTGGAGCAATATGTTTGGATGAGGTTGATCAATGTGATAATGGATTAGTTTACCTACAGGGTAAGTCTATTGACTATATAAATAGGATTGAGGACTTATTTTTACAAATCCCAGATTCCTTAGATAATAACTACCTACCTTCAAAACACACTTATTATAGGCCCCTTAATAAATCAAATTTAACTATTAAGACAACACTTTATACAAACAGTGAGTTATACCTTGACCATAAAGAGTCCCCTTGCATAAAGATAAGTGATAATGGAATTATCCTTATAGTTAAGTATGACGGCTTTAATAGAAACAACCTACTTATTGATAGCAGTAATTCTCCAAACTTTACAACCAAGTTAAGTGGTATAATATATTTAGAAAATGGAGATATAACTTTTAGGGGTAAGTGTAATTTTCAAGGCCTTATATTTATAAAAGATGGGGAGATAAAATCTGAAGGCACTGGACCATCTAAGATTATGGGCAAGGTTACTTTAAATTCATTTAAGGACCCAAGAGATTCAGTTGATATAGAATATGATCTTAAAACATACTTAAAATATGCCAAGTACCTGCCACCCCTATTAGACCCCCATATATTAAAAGAATAAGACTTAAAAGATATAATTTACAAGTCTTAAACTTTTAACTTGTTAGGTATCTTAGATACTGATATAATACTCTTAATAAAGGTATTTTATTCAGTATACAAGTACTTGGATAAAATTAGAATTGGAGGTTTTAGATTGATATCAGCGGGAGATTTTAGAAAAGGTGTAACATTTGTAGATGATGGGGATGTTTTTCAAGTAGTTGATTTTCAGCATGTTAAACCTGGCAAGGGGGCAGCTTTTGTTAGGACTAGGATAAGAAATGTCCTTAGTGGCGGTTTTAAAGAGGTTACCTTTTCCCCTACTCAAAGGTTTGAAAAGGCAGTTATAGAAACAAAAGAAATGCAGTACTTATATGCTGATGGTGGTCTTTACTACTTTATGGATACAGATACTTACGAGCAGTTACCACTTGATTATGAAGCTGTTGAAGAAGCCCTGCAATATATTAAAGAAAATGACTTTGCACAAATTAAGTTTTTTAAGGGCAAGGCATTTGAAGTTCAACCAGATAACTTCGTTGAATTATTGGTAATTGATACAGAACCTGGCGTAAAGGGTGATACAGCTCAAGGGGCCACAAAATTAGCCAAGGTTGAAACAGGAGTATCAATCCATGTTCCTCTTTTTGTGAACAATGGTGATAAAATAAAAATTGATACAAGAACTGGGGAGTACATGTCCAGAGTATAAGGAGGGTAAAAAATGGAATATTTATTTCAAAAGGTATCATATCTTAAGGGTCTAGCTGATGGATTGGGCATTGACGATTCTAGCAAAGAAGGAAAATTATTAATGGCAATCGTTGAAACTTTAGAGGATTTTGCTGAAGTTATGGAAGAAGTTGTAGAAGATCAAATCGACCTTGAAGAGTATGTGAATTTTATCGATGAAGACTTAGCCGATGTAGAGGAAGATATCTACGGGGAAGAAAATGACTTCGATTATGAGGAAGACTTCGATTTTGATGATTTTGATGATTGCTGCGACGAAGAAGGCTGTCATTGTTATAAAGACAAAGATGAAGATGATTTTGAGGATGAAGACGAAGATTAATCTATAGCCTAAAGCCAAGCTTTAGGCTCCATTCTTGTTAGGAGGTGGTTAAGTTGGCAGAAAATATGGATAAGGATTATATAGAAAATGGCCTAGTTAAGATATCAAATGAAGTTATATCAACTATTGCTTCAACTGCAGCTATGGAAGTTGAAGGGGTTGTGGGTATGAACAATAACCTTGCAAGTGGAATTTCTGAACTTTTAGGTAAGAAAAACCATGGCAAGGGGGTAAAAACTGAAGTAGATGGGAGTGAGGTTTCCCTGGAACTACATTTAAACCTTGCATATGGGGCTAAGCTTACAGAAGTGGGTGTGGAAGTTCAAAAGAAGGTTAAGGAAGCTATTGAAAACATGACCGATTTAAATGTTAAAAATATTGATGTTCAAATCCAAGGGATAGTAAGAACTAAGGCAGAAGAAGATAAGACAAAGTAAGACTTGTGTTAGTAAGGAGCAAAAAATGGGAAGAAAACAAGCAAGAGAAGGGGCTATGCAGTTATTATTTCAAATGGAAAGCATGGGGGATTTTGATAAGCTATCTATAGGGACATTTTTAGAAAATTTTCCTTTTGGGGAAAATGAATCCCAATATATATATAAGGCAGTAAGTGGGGTCCTAGATAATAAGGTTCAAATTGATGATTATATTACAGACCAACTTGAATCCTGGTCTATAGAAAGGCTAGCAAAGGTTGACCTAGCTACCCTTAGGATAGCCATATTTGAAATACTCTATATGGAAGATATTCCAGTAGAAGTATCTATAAATGAAGCTATAGAACTAGTTAAAAAATATAGCACAGAGGATGCCTATAAGTATGTAAATGGGGTCTTGGGTTCCTTTGTACGAGCGATTGATAAGAAATGAAAGATGCTTATTTGGGAGTAGATACTAGTAACTACACTACATCCCTTGCCCTAATAGATTCAAATAATAAGGTTATTTATGATTTAAGAAGGATCCTTTATGTGGAAAAAGGTAAAAAAGGGCTTAGGCAACAAGAGGCCCTCTTTCAGCATATAAAAAACTTGCCTCAAATTTTTAAGCAAATGAAAATGGAAGAATATACTATAAAATCGATTGGGGTAAGTACAAGACCAAGAAATGTTAAGGGGTCCTATATGCCTTGTTTTCTAGCTGGAGAATCCTTTGGCAAAAGCCTTTCTCACGCCTTAAACACCCCCTATAAGGTTTTTTCCCACCAAGAAGGACACCTTGGTGCTTGTCTTATAGACAAGGGCTTAAAGGGCCAATTTTTAGGACTCCACTTATCAGGTGGAACCACTGAAAGTATTTGGGGCTCTAACAATGTTGATAATTTAAGTATTTCACCCCTAGGTGGAAGTTTAGATATTAGCTTTGGTCAATTGATAGATAGGCTAGGAGTCAAGATTGGGTTAAACTTTCCTTGCGGTAGGGAACTAGAAGCCTTAAGCAATGGGGGCAAGAGGTTAAATATTAAGATTCCTTATAAAACAATAGATGGGTTTTTTAATATATCTGGCTTAGAAAATTACTTTATAAAGTTAATTACTAGTAGTACCTATAAGGAGGAAGATATATTTTATACCCTGTTTTTAACCTTAGCAGACTTAATAAGGGAAATAATCCTTTATGAGCTAAGTAAAAGACCAGTGGAGAATATTTATATATTTGGTGGGGTTATATCAAATGAAGTAATAAGAAGTAAAGTTAAAAAAGACTTAAGTTCATATAATATAATTTTTGCTAATAAAAACTTATCTAGTGATAATGCAGTTGGCCTAGCTTATTTGGCTAAGGAAAAAAACGGTTGGGAAGGTGAATAGTTATTGAGACCCCTAATGGTAAGTGAGGTAAATTCGTACATAAAAAAATTAATATCAGGAGACATCCTCCTAAGTTTTGTTGAAGTGGAGGGGGAAATTTCAAACTTTACCCACCACTATAGCGGCCATATGTACTTTAGCTTAAAGGATGAGAAAAGCAGGATTAAGTGCATAATGTTTGAAAGTGACAATGGGTCAATAGACTTTGTACCTAGTAATGGTTTAAAGGTAGTAATTTCTGGTAGTCTAAGTGTTTATGAAAAAGATGGTACATATCAAATTTATGTAAAGCTTATGAAAAAGCAAGGGCTTGGAGACCTTTATAAGAAGTTTAACCTCTTAAAGGAAAAACTTGATAAGGAAGGTTTGTTTTTATTAGAAAAAAAGAAGCCCCTCCCCTATATGCCAAAGAAAATAGGAGTTGTTACTTCATCTAGCGGGGCTGCCATAAGGGATATAGTATCTGTTTTAAAAAGAAGATTTCCACCTGTTGAAATATTAATTTACCCAAGTCTTGTTCAAGGGGATAATGCACCAAAAGATATTATAAAAAGCCTTACCTATCTTGATAAGAGGGAGGATGTTGACTTAATTATTGTAGGCAGGGGGGGAGGGTCCTATGAGGAACTATTTTGCTTTAATGATGAAGCCCTTGCAAGGGCAATATATAGTTTAAAAACCCCTGTAATATCAGCAGTAGGCCATGAAAGTGACTTTACAATATGTGACTTAGTAGCTGATGTAAGGGCTGCTACCCCATCAGCTGCCGCAGAGCTTGCAATTCCTAACAGGACTACTTTAAGAAAAGAATTGTTAAATTTAATTGTAAAAATTGAAAAGAGGACTTATAGGAAGATAAAGGATGATTTTTCCTATCTAGAGGGCCTTGAAAAGAAATTATTTTACCTTAATCCTATTCAAAAGATTAATGATAAGAGGGTCCACTTAGATAAGTTATTTAAGAGACTAGAACATTCAATTGCACTTAAAATCTTAGGGGAGGAAAAGAAACTCTTATCACTCTATAACAGGTTAAATATTAAAAACCCAGAACTTAGTATACAAAGGGGCTATAGTCTAGTATTTACAGAAGATAAGCATCTTATTAACAGTGTAGTAAATGTAAATATTGATGATGACTTATATATAAGGGTAAAAGATGGAATTATAAAAACAAGGGTTTTAAAAATCAAGGAGGATAAAATTGGATAAAATAGATTTATCTTATGAAGAAGCTGTAAACAAGTTGGAAGAACTTTTAATCCAAATTGAAGATGAAGATATAAAGCTTGAGGATACTCTAGCAAAGTTTAAAGAGGCAATGGACCTATATAAGTACTGCAATACTATATTGACCAATGCAGAAGGTAGTGTAAAAGTAATCTTGGAAAAAGATAATTCCCTTTTAGAAGGTGATTTTCCATCTCTAGTAAGGGAGGATGCATATGAAGAATATTAATATAAACAAGGAATATATTGACCTAATTGATGAAGCCTTAAGGGATGCCATAAACCCATCTGGTAAGATATCAGAGACCTTGTGTGAGGCCATGGATTATAGTTTGTTTACAGGTGGAAAAAGGCTTAGGCCAATCATGACCCTAAAAGCCTATGAGCTATATGACACCTACATCCACAATGCCATGCCCTTTGCAGCTGCAATTGAAATGATTCATACATATTCTTTAATCCATGATGATCTTCCTTCTATGGATAATGATGACTTTAGGAGAAATAGATTAACCACTCACAAGGTCTTTGGTCAAGCAAATGCCATCCTAGCTGGAGATGCCCTTTTAAATCTAGCCTTTGAAACTATGTTAAAGTGGTCTCTTAATAATCCTGATGAAAGAAAAAATAGGGCTATGTATGAAATAGGCAAGGCTTCAGGTCAGTGCGGCATGGTAGGGGGCCAAGTTTTAGATATTAAGGCAGAAAATAAGAAGATTTCTGAAGATGAATTATTTACTATATACAAGGGTAAAACAGCAGCCCTAATAAGGGCTTCAATTGTATCTGGGGCTATTGTAGGTGGGGCTAGTGAAAGTGATATAGAGTCTTTAAGAAGGTTTGGGACTAAGCTTGGACTATGCTACCAAATGCAGGATGATATCTTAGATGATGAGGAAGATAAGGAAATTGATAAAAACACCATCCTATGCTTTTATAGTAAGGATGAGGCAATTGGTAAAATAAAAGAAATATCTAAAGATGCTTTGGAGATATTGGAGTCTTTAGAAGGTTTAAAAACTGATTTTTTTAAAGATTTAACCTTGGCTTTAATCAATCGAGAATCGTAATCATTGAAATATTTATAAAATCATGATATAATTTAATGGAGCTCTAAGTGGTACAGTATTCTAGTCAGCACAACTATTCTTGAAGGCGGGGCTA
>CAZSLV010000059.1:0-12184 GCA_964607545.1 uncultured Gudongella sp.
AAAGTAGTAGTTTAAATATTTAGAAAATTTTTTTAAAAATGTGAAAAAAAAGAAGGAATTGGGGTATTAATGTAGAATAATAGTAATATAGAAGTAAATCATTAGAGAGGGTGGTGAGACTATGAATATCACAGATGTAAGGGTAAGGAAGGTAACAGAAGAGGGAAAGATGAAGGCAATAGTTTCAGTTACTTTTGATGAAGAGTTTGTGGTTCACGACATCAAAGTAATAGAAGGGCTAAATGGGTTGTTTATTGCAATGCCAAGTAGAAAGATGGCAGATGGTGAATTTAGGGACATCGCTCACCCGATAAACGCCACCACTAGGCAAAAGATTCAAGAAGCTGTTTTTGAAGAGTATGAAAAAGCATTAAAAGTAGAGTAAAAAAAGCCTCTTGGGGCTTTTTTTACTTTGCCTAGTCTTATAAAGAGTATTAATTTATAATTTATTTTGTTAATTTATGAATTTAGGGTGTACATATATCGTAAATGGGTTAAAATAATAGGGAAGGAATAAAAAAAGAGGTGTAATTAATGAATATAGGAATTGTACTAGCGGCCGGTGAAGGTACTAGGATGAAATCTAAAAAGTCAAAGGTAGTCCATAAGATTTGTGGGAAACCTTTAATTTTGCATGTCCTAGATGCAGCGGCAAATGCAGGAGTTGAAAAAAATGTAGTTATCGTAGGCCATGGCAAAGAAGAAGTTATGGAATGTGCAAGGGGAGAGGGAGTATTCTTTAAAGAACAAGCAATAGGTCAAGGCCTCCCATATGGGACTGGTTATGCAGTTATGCAAGGTTTAGATTATATTGAAAATGAAGATGATGTAGTTATCCTATGTGGAGATACCCCCCTTATAGAAGCAGATACCATTAAAGACCTACTTGACTTTCACAAAAGAGAAAATAATCACGCAACCCTTCTTACTACAAGTTTAGAAAACCCTAGTGGATATGGAAGAATTGTAAAAGATTCTCAAGGTAGGGTTATAAAAATTGTAGAAGAAAAAGATGCAAGTGATGAAGATAAGGCTATACAGGAAATAAATTCAGGTTTTTATTGCTTTAAGGGGAGAGAGTTAAAACTTGCCCTAGATAAGATAACAAATGACAATATACAAAAGGAGTACTACTTAACTGATGCCATAGAGGTCCTAAGTAAGGATGGGTTTAAGGTAAAGGCCCTAAACTTAGAGGATTCATCTGAACTATATGGAATTAATTCTAAGGTCCAACTAGCAGAGGCAGAGGAAATAATGAGATTAAGGATAAATAGGGGCCATATGGAAAATGGGGTTACCCTAATTGATCCTAAGTCAACTTATATAGAAAGAAGTGTTGAGATAGGAAGGGACACCATAATCTATCCAAATGTATATATAGAAAAAAACACAAGGATAGGGGAAGATTGTCTTATAAGGTCTAACACTAGAATAGTAGATAGCCAAATTGAAGATGGGGTAGAAATTGAAGCTTCCTTAATAGAAAGCTCATTTGTGGGTAAGGAGTGTCATATAGGACCCTTTGCTCATTTAAGGCCAGAGTCAAACTTAGGCTCTAGGGTTAAAATAGGTAACTTTGTTGAAGTTAAAAAGGCAACCATTAAGGATGATTCAAAGGCCAGTCACCTAGCCTATATAGGGGATGCTGATATAGGAGAGTCTGTTAATATTGGGTGTGGGGTTATATTTGTAAATTACAATGGCAAGATAAAGGCAAGGTCAAAGATTGGAGATCATGCTTTTATAGGGAGCAATTCTAATATAATAGCCCCCCTTGAAGTACATAAGTGGGGGTATGTGGCAGCTGGTTCCACAATTACCAAGGATGTTCTAGAAGGTGACCTTTCAATAGCAAGGGCCAACCAGGTAAATATGCCTGGGTGGGTTGAGAGAAAAGGATTAAAAAAAGATAAATAAACTAGGAGGATGTTGATATGAACCTGTGTTTGGGTAAAATTAAGGTTTTTACTGGTAATGCCAATAGAGACTTGGTAAGGAGTATTTGTCGGGAGTTAAATATTGAAATGGGCTTGTGCGAAGTTAACCATTTTAGTGATGGTGAGATTAGCGTAAATATAGGAGAAACTGTAAGGGGTTGTGATGTTTTTATAATTCAACCTACCAATACTCCAGTTAATGACAATATAATGGAACTCTTAATCCTTATAGATGCTGTTAAAAGAGCTTCCGCAGGGAGAATCAACGCTGTCATTCCCTACTATGGATATGCAAGACAAGATAGGAAGACCAAGGCCAGGGACCCAATTACTGCAAAACTAGTAGCCAATCTTTTAACAACGGCTGGGGCTGATAGGGTTGTGGGCATGGACCTTCATGCAGGACAAATTCAAGGCTACTTTGACATACCAGTTGACCATCTTTCAGCAGTACCCATCCTAGCTGAACACTTTAAAAGCTTGGTTGATGAAAATACAGTTATTGTATCCCCAGACTTAGGCGGGGTAACTAGGGCTAGGACCTTTGCTAATATCCTAGACCTACCCATAGCTATTATTGAAAAGAGAAGACCAAAGGCTAATGTTTCCGAAGTTATGAATGTTATTGGAGAGATTGAGGGCAGGGATGTTGTCTTAGTTGATGATATAATAGATACAGCTGGAACAATTGTCAAGGCAGCCAGTGTCTTAAAGACATTTGGAGCAAAAAAAGTTTATGGGTGTGCAACTCACGGGGTTCTTTCAGGACCTGCCTTAGAAAGAATTCACAATTCTGAGTTAGAAAAGTTTGTCATTACAGATACCATACCCCTTCCTGAAATGGCACGGATAGAAAAGATAGAAGTAGTTAGCGTTGCCCCTATATTTGCAGAAGCAATTAAGAGGATTAACAACAACCAGTCTATAAGTATAATATTTGAATAATCACATAAAGGAGTTGATAATGTGATTGTTATAGTAGGACTTGGAAATCCAGGGGGGAAGTATTCTTTGACAAGACACAATGTAGGCTTTGATGTTATAGACCTTGTAGGTAAAAAACTTGACATTAAGGTTAATAAGGTTAAGTTTAAAGCTTTGATAGGAGAAGGTACATGGGGTGGTCAAAGAATTGTCTTAGTTAAGCCATCAACTTATATGAACTTAAGTGGGGAATCAATTCGGCCCCTTATGGATTTTTATAAGTTAGACCCAAGGGACCTTATGATTGTCCTTGATGATATAGATATAGAATTTGGAACCCTTAGGATTAAGAAAAAGGGTAGCGCAGGAACCCACAATGGATTAAAATCAATAATTTCACATATAGGAACAGATCAATTTCCAAGGCTTAAAATTGGAATAGGTCAAAAACCCCCCTCTTATGACCTGGCTGATTTTGTCTTAAGTAAGTTTTCAAAATCAGAAAGAATAATTATAGATGAGGCAATTGCAAATGCTGCAGATGCAATAGATGAATTTATAATAAGGGGCATTGACAGTGCAATGAATAAATATAATATCAAGACCCTAGCCCAGGACTAACCTGGGCTTAAAGTATTGGAGGAAATCATGAAGGACTTTTTAATTGACCCCCTAGAAAACTTAAAAGCATTTAACAAACTCCTAGAGGATATAGAAAACAATATATCCCCTATTAGCATGCATGGAGTTTTAGAGGAAAACATGGGTCACCTAATAATGACTTTAAATAAAAAGACAAATAAGCAAATACTCTTAGTAACCTACAACGAAAAAAGGAGCAAGGACCTTTATGAAGATTTAAAAAACATCTATAGTGATACAGATGTGGCTCTTTTTCCTCAAAAGGAGTTAATCTTATACGATGTTGATGCCTTTAGTTCTGAAAGAACCCACCAAAGGCTAGGTGTTTTATCTAGTCTCCTTTTAAAAAGAAGTAAGATTGTTGTTACATCCCTTGGAGCCATCCTAGATAAGCTTATGCCTAGGGACTTATTCTTAGACCACACCCTAAGCTTAGGATTGGGTCAGGAGATTGACTTGGACCTGGTATTAAAGAATCTGGTCGATAGTGGGTATGAAAGGGCAAGTTTAGTTGAACAAAGGGGACAGTTTTCTATAAGGGGTGGGATTGTAGATGTCTTCCCTCCCTTTTATGACTACCCTGTAAGGATAGAGTTTTTTGATACCCAAGTTGACTCTATAAGGTTTTTTGATTATAGGGACCAAAGGTCTCTTGATACCCTAGACTCTGTCTTAATCCACCCAACAGAAGACTTGATCATTCCTATAGAAAAAAGAAAGGACCTTGCCTTAAAGCTTGAGGAAGACTTTGCCAAGGCTTATGGTAAGAAGGCCTTTAATATAGACCAAAAGGAAAAACTTTTTAAGTTTCAAAAGTATATAGAACTTTTAAAAGAAAATGAAGTACCAGATAATTTAGATATACTAATTCCCTACTTAACTAATGATTTAAGTGGGACTATTTTAGATTATTATGATGAGGATGCCCTTATTGTTCTTGATGAGCCAAGACGCTTAAGGGAAAGTTATGAAGAAGCTAATTCCTTATTTGTAGAAAGAATGACTGACCTACTTGAAGTAGGAGAAGTTTTAAATTCTCATATTGATGTAAAGTATTCTTATGATTATATGGTTAAGGCCTTTAAGGAAAAGATTCTTATAACTAAGGCAGCCTTTTTAAAGCAAGACAATGACTTTCCCCCTAAGTCCATAAATCAATTTAGAATAAGAACCATGCCAGTTTACCATGGCAAGTTAGACATGTTAAAAGACGACCTAGATAGGTACCTTTATAGGGGCTATAAGATTCTAATACTTGCATCTACTTCTGATAGGGGAAAGAGGATTAAGGACTTATTAAAAAACATTGGTATTGAAGCAGAATTTCATGAGGATAGGGATAAGAGTATAAAGACAGGCCAGGTATTTATCAGCCTTGCTAGTTTAAATGCTGGATTTGAATACGAAGAGATAAAATTTGCCATCATTAGTGATAAGGATATATTTGGCACAACAAAGACAAAGTCTAAGAAGAAAAAGGATAGGGAAAAGAAATCTAAGTCAAGTTTAACCTTTGGAGATTTAAACGAAGGTGACTATGTGGTCCATGAGGACCATGGAATTGGCCAGTACCTGGGAATTGAAAAATTAAAAATCCAAGGGATTACAAAAGACTACCTCTTAATTCAATATAAGGCCAAGGATAGGCTCTATTTACCTATTGAACAAATGAGCATGATACAAAAATACATTGGATCAGACTCTATCAAGCCCAAGGTCAATAGGTTAAATTCCAGTGAATGGGTAAGGACTAAGATAAAGACTAAAAAGGCTATTGAAGAAATGGCTGGAGAACTCTTGGACTTATATGCAAAAAGAGAACAAGTTAAGGGTTATCAATTTTCAGAGGACTTTCCATGGCAACAAGAATTTGAAGAAATGTTCCCCTATGAAGAAACAAGGGGGCAAATACACTCCATAGAAGAGATTAAAAAAGATATGGAAAAGAATAAGCCTATGGATAGGCTCTTGTGTGGGGATGTGGGCTATGGGAAAACTGAAGTAGCCCTTAGGGCAGCTTTTAAAGCTGTAATGGATAGTAAGCAAGTAGCAATACTTGTTCCAACCACTATCCTTGCCCAGCAGCACTACAACACCCTGATGGAAAGATTTGAAAAGTACCCAATGAAGGTGGCCCTCTTAAGCAGGTTTAAATCTTCAAATGAAATAAAAAACAGTATAGACTTAATAAGAAAGGGCCTTGTTGATATTGTAGTTGGAACCCATAGGCTCCTCTCTAAGGATGTAGTTTTTAAAGATTTGGGACTCCTTATTATAGATGAGGAACAAAGATTTGGAGTAAAACACAAGGAAAAGCTAAAGCAATTAAAGGAAAATGTTGATGTCTTAACCCTAACTGCAACCCCAATTCCTAGGACCCTTCATATGTCCTTGGTTGGGATTAGGGATATGTCTGTGATTGAAGAACCCCCAGAGGAGAGATACCCTATCCAAACCTTTGTTACAGAATATAACAGGGCCTTGATAAGGGATGCCATCTTAAAGGAAATCTCCAGGGGGGGCCAAGTATACTATGTTTACAATAGGGTAGAAAGTATTGACAAGGTGGCAGCAGACCTTGCCCAACTAGTTCCAGAGGCTAGTTTTGGGGTTGGCCATGGGCAGATGACAGAAAGAACCCTTGAAAAGGTCATGGTTGATTTTATGGATAAAAAGACAGATGTCCTTGTTTGCACAACTATTATAGAAACTGGTTTAGATATACAAAATGTTAATACAATCTTTGTCCACGATGCAGATAAGATGGGTCTTTCTCAACTTTACCAACTAAGGGGGAGGGTGGGGCGGTCAAACAGGATAGCCTTTGCCTACTTTATCTATCAAAAAGACAAGGTCCTATCAGAAATTGCTGAAAAAAGACTAAGGGCAATCAAAGAATTTACAGAATTTGGATCAGGCTTTAAGATTGCCATGAGGGACTTAGAAATTCGAGGTGCAGGAAACTTACTTGGTGTAGAACAACATGGTAACATTGAATCTATAGGCTATGACCTATATGTAAAGTACCTAGGCCAAGCTATACAAAAGCTAAAAGGACATGAGGTAGTAGAAAAGCTTGATACTTCAATAGATATAAAGGTAGATGGTTACATTACAAATGATTATATTGAGGATGAAGAACAAAAGATAGAAATTTATAAGAGGATATCTACAATTGAATCCATTGATGACTATAGGGAGCTAATAGATGAACTAATTGATAGGTATGGAGACCTTCCAAAGGCAGTTGAAAGTTTAATGAATATTTCCTATATAAGGTCTATAGCAAGTAGAAACCATATAAAAAATATAGTTCAAATTGATAAAAAGGTTAGGTTAGACTATGAAAGCATTGATTATATTGGCCTAGACCTAATACAAGCTCTATCAGAAACCTATGGGAATATGATTCAATATGACTTAACCAACAATCCTAGCATTACTATTTCAATAAAAGGTGATATAATAAACTCCTTAAAGACTATGCTAGAAAAAATTGATGAATTTAATTCGATTGGTCTTAAAAGAAAAGAAGAAGTAGAAACTGAGGTGGATAAGAATTGAAAAAGAATAGGATACTACTAGGGTCCCTTTTAATATCGCTGCTTTTAATTAGTGGGTGTGTAAAGAATACTGATGGGGTAGCCATACAAGTAAACAAGGAAACAATTTCAACAGATACCTATGAGAGAGAATACGAAGTTTATAAAAGCCTATATGAAAGGCAATATGGTGAAGATGCCTTGTCACAAGAGGGAATAAATGGTAAGACCATAGGAGAGGATTTAAGGGATAACATAATAAATAAGCTAATTACTGAAAGTTTAATTGAAAAAGAAATGGAAGAGACAGGCCTTTTGATATCAGATGAAGAAATACAAGAGAATATAGACAAGTACAAAGACTCCCTAGGAGGAGAAGAAAACTACCAGGACTTTATTTCTAATAACAAGCTGACAGAAGATTACTTTAAAGAAAATATTAGAAAGACTCTACTCTTAGAAAAGCATAAAGAATATGTTAAGGATAATTTTAATATAGATGATGGGGAAGCTTTAAAGTATTTTAATGAAAACAAGGAAGACCTTGTTGAAATAAAAGCAAGTCACATCCTCTTTAGCAATGAAGATGATGCAAAAAGAGTAAAGGCTGACCTAGATAAGGGTGGAAATTTTGAAGAAATTGCAAAGAAAGAGTCCCTAGATTCCGTATCAGCAGTAAATGGGGGAGATTTAGGCTATTTTTCAAGAGGAAACATGATACCAGAATTTGAAGACAAGGCATTTTCCTTAAATGTTGGTGAAATAAGTAATGTCTTAAAGACAGAGGTAGGTTATCATATTATCTTAGTTAAAGATAAAAAGCTGGACTTTAAGGATTTAAAAGATAAGACCATAAAGATGCTAAAAGAACAAAAGTATCTAGAGTATTTGGAGGATTTAAGAGAAAATGCAAATATTACAATATATATATAGCGGGAGGAAGTACCATGTCTAAGGGGCAAAACTTTGTAAAAGGGGCAGCTATACTTGGTATAGCTGGAGTAGTAGTTAAAATTTTAGGGGCCATATACAGGATCCCCTTATCCAATATCATAAAGCCAGAAGGAATGGGTTACTATCAAACTGCTTATCCTTTTTATGTTTTGCTATTAACCATATCAACTGCAGGGGTACCAGTAGCAGTTGCAAAGCTAGTTGCAGAGAAAAGAGCCATAGGGGATTATAAGAATGCCCACAAGATATTCAAGGTTGCCCTTATAGGACTAATTTTCTTAGGCTTAGTAACATCAATGGTTATAGCCTTTGGGGCAAAATCAATTGTTGAATACTTGGGTAATGAAAATGCTTATTATGCCTTGATAGCCCTTGTACCAGCCCTTTTCTTTGTACCAATAATGTCAGCCTTTAGAGGTTTTTTTCAAGGTAGCCAAAGCATGGTACCTACGGCCCTATCTCAAATTGTTGAACAATTCTTTAGGGTAATTACAGGCCTTTCTCTTACAGTCCTTTTACTAGGAAGGGGAATCCCAATTGCAGCAGGAGGGGCATCTTTTGGGGGTTCAATGGGAGCTATATTTGGAACCCTAGTAATTATGGGGATTTACTTAAGGCAAAAAAAAGAAATTCAATTAGAGATAGATACAACTGTTAAGGAAAGAGAGTATTCAATTAAAAGCATTATAAAAGACTTGTTGCTTATAGCTGTGCCAATCACACTAGGGGCTGCAATTTCACCAATAATGGATACAATAGATGCAGCTTTAGTATTAAGAAGGCTACAAGCTATAAACTATAGCGCAGCCCAGGCAAATGACTTGTATGGTCAATTAAAAGGAATGGCCCAGACCCTGATAAACCTGCCACAGGTGTTTTCAATAGCAATTTCAATGAGCCTTATGCCTGCAATTGCAAATGCTAGCTCAAGAAAATCTAAAGAAGAGGTGGCAGAGTTAATTTCCACAGGACTAAGACTTACATTGTTAATAGGCCTGCCAGCTGCTTTTGGCTTATTTGTCCTAGCAAAGCCAATAGTATCCTTACTTTATTTTAATCTTACTGCAGGGGAGAATGCAGTTACAGGAGAGATACTTCAGTACCTAGCTTTAGGAGTAGTATTTTTAACCCTAGTCCAAGCCCTAACTGCTATAATACAAGGTTTAGGCAAACCATTTATTCCAGTTAGAAACTTATTATTTGGAGCAATTGCAAAGATAATCTTAACTTATTTTTTAACAGCAATCCCAGCAATCAATGTTAAGGGGGCAGCTATTAGTACAGTTGTTGCATTTGCAATAGCAGGTAGCTTAAACTTCTTATATGTTATAAGGGTGGTTAAAGCAGACCTTGACTTAAAGAATATATTTTTAAAACCCCTTGGGTCAGCCCTTGGGATGGCTATAATAGCAAGGATTTCCTATAACTTATTGAATAACCTAGTTGGAGGATCCCTAGCAACCTTACTTGCAGTTTCAATAGGGGGACTTTCCTATTTTATCCTCCTTATTATGACAGGGACCCTTACAGGGGATGATTTATCATTTATAACAAAATCGCAGAAAATAAAACGCTTATTTAAAAAGTTTAAGAAAGAGGATTTAGATGAATAAGATATATATAGTTGGCTTAGGACCTGGTAGCATAGAGTCTCTTACACTTTCTGCCCTAAAGAGGATAGAAAGTAACAAGCCCCATTTTTTAAGAACCATAAACCATCCCAGTGTTGACTACTTTAAGGATAAGAATATCAAATTTAAGGCTTTTGATTACATTTACGACAGCAAGGAAAGTTTTGATGAAGTTTATGAATCCATAGTATTTGAATTACTTGAGGAAGTAAAAAAGCATGGGGAGATAAATTATTATGTACCTGGTAACCCTATGATTGCAGAAAAGACAGTACAACTTTTACTTGAAAGTTTAAAAGAAGACCAGGTAGAAGTAGTTTCAGGTATTAGCTTTATTGAGCCAATTTTAGAGATAGTAAACAAGGACCCCATAGAGGGCTTAAAGATTTTAGATGGGATTGGTTTAAAGTCAAGTCAAGTTGATATAAACTCCCATCAAATAATTACCCAAGTATACAATGACATGCTAATGTCTGATGTAAAATTAACCTTAATGGAAACCTACCCAGATGATTACCTGGTATACTTAATCCACAAGGCAGGCCTTAAGGATTCTCAAATAATTGAACACATACCCCTTCATGAAATTGATAGGTCTAAAAATATAGGAGTCTTAACTAGTCTTTTCATTCCAAAGCTTGAAAAAAAGGACTATCCTATTTATGACTACAATGATATTCTTGACCTTATGAAAAAGCTAAGAGGGGATGGGGGTTGCCCTTGGGATATGGAGCAAGACCACCTAAGTATAAGAGGAGCAATCCTTGAAGAAGCTTATGAATTAGTAGAGGCCTTAAATGAAAATGATACAGACCACATAGCTGAAGAATTAGGTGATTTGCTCCTTCAGGTGGTCTTTCACACTCAATTAGCCCTAGAAGAAGGGGAATTTAACCCAAATTATGTGACAACATCTCTTGCAAATAAGTTAATTACAAGACATCCCCATGTTTTTTTTCAAAAAAAAGTAGATAATTCTAAAGAAGTAGTATATAATTGGGATGAGATAAAGTATCAAAGCAGGAATATAAGCGGTCTATCAGAAAAATTAAGAAATATACCAAGGTTAACTGCCCTTTTAAAGTCTTACAAGGTCCAAGAAAAAGCTGCTAAAGTAGGTTTTGATTGGGACGATATAAGGGGGTCTTCTGAGAAAATCATAGAAGAACATGAAGAAGTCTTGGAAGCCTACAAACTAAAGGGTAAGGGAGACTTTGACCTAGAGGGTGAAGTAGGGGATTTGTTATTTGCAGTCGTAAACTTAGCTAGGTTTTTAGAAGTAAATCCTGAACTTGCCCTAGAAAGAACTACTGAAAAGTTTATCAAAAGATTGGAAATAATGGAGTATAAGGCTAGACAAAGGGGTATATTACTAGAAAGTATGAATTTAAAGGACCTAGATTTACTCTGGGACCAAGCAAAAGAAGAAGAAAACACCAAGTAATGTGTACTATTTAGTAAAATATAAAATAAAAAACAAGGAGGAATTTTAATGAACAAGGCAGAATTAATCGCGAGCATAGCGGAAAAAAGCAATTTGACTAAAAAAGATGCAGAAGCATCACTAAACGCATTTATGAAATCAGTAGAGGAATCACTTGCTAAAGGTGAAAAAGTACAATTAGTTGGATTTGGTACTTTTGAAGTAAGAGAAAGAAAAGCAAGAGAGGGAAGAAACCCTAGAAACCCTGAAGAAGTAATAAAGATCCCAGCATCAAAGGCACCTGTTTTCAAAGCAGGAAAATCACTTAAAGAAATTGTTAATGTTAAAAAAGGCAAGAAAAAATAAAAAAACAGGGAATCAGGTCTTTGACCTGATTTTTTTTTATCTTGGAGGTGGATTATGAGAATTGATAAGTATTTAAAAACAGCTAGGCTAATAAAAAGAAGGACCATTGCAAAGGAAGCATGCGACCAAGGGAAAGTTAGTATAAACGGAAGACTTGCAAAGGCTGGAGATGATGTAAAAGTAGGGGATAAGGTTTCAATTAACTTTGGAAGTGGAGAGGTAAATATTGAAGTCTTAGAAGTTAAGGACCATGCTTCCAAAGACCAAGCCAATGAATTATATAAAAATATCTAAGAAGACTTGAAGAATTGTTTGATTAGTGAGATAATAATTAAAACTACCTAAAAAGGCGGTGACAATAAATGAAGAAAAAGGTAAAAAAGAGAAGAAAAGGCTTTAGAATCGTTCATTTATTATTGCTATGCCTATTAATATATACCCTAGTAGTAGTTTCCCACCAAAGGTCAATGATGAATGACTTAAGGGCAAAAAAAGAAGTTATTGAAAGTGAAATATCAAGCTTAAATAAGGATATAGATGTATTAAACAAGGAAATTTCAAAAAGTGGGACTTTAGAGTTTATTGAAAAAGTTGCAAGGGAAGACCTTGGAATGGTAAAGCCTAGAGAAATTATCTATATTGATAAAAGTAAGAAAAATTATACTTTATTTGATAAAGAAAAGGGTGATAATTAATTGACATCATCCTGTTTCTTATATATACTTTAAATGTATAAACTTGAGATAGCAAAGCTATCTTCGC
>CAZSLV010000060.1:0-11517 GCA_964607545.1 uncultured Gudongella sp.
GTTTTGTCAACCTTTATTTATTTAACTCTTTTTATAAAATGTGTATATTACTAAATTGAAGGCTTTGGGTAAATTTTACCTGGTAATTAATTTATATTTCAATTATTCCAAATTGTGTGAATATATTATCAATATCTTGCGAAAAAATACGCCCATAAATCTTAAATGGGCGTTTTACTTCCTCTAATTGAGTTTTAACTTAGTTCCCAACGATACCCCTAATACTAAAAATATCAACAAGGCTAGTTTTACCACTAAAGTCTGCATATAAATTACAAGTAAAGCAGTAAGGATTACTAGGATAGCTGGTATTGGGAAAAAGGGCATGGAAAAGGTTCTGTGGTTATCAGTTTTCTTTAGTCTATTTACAATACTTGATACAGCAGTTAGCATATAAATTATAGCAACTAATACCCCCACTCCTGCTACTGTGTTTTCTAGAGAAACTGTATATGCTATCATTATAGATACAATGATTAATAAACTTGTAGCTGCAAATGGAGTCCCTTCTTTTTTAGATAGCTTTGAGAGAAAAATATTTAGTGAATTAAAATATAATTTATCCCTACTCATAGCATATAAAACTCTAGAATAATAAGTTATTACTGAAAACAAGGCCCCTAATGAGGCTATCTGCACACCTAAACTCATAATAGTTTTGCCAAAAGAACCCATGACTGATTCAGCTGTGTATAAAAAGGGGGATACAGAATTTAAATATACTTCAAGATCAGGAGCTGCAATAGCAGATGCTAGCACAGTTGTAGTAATTAATAAAGCTGCCCCTATTGCAGAAATTACAACAGCCTTAGATACATTCTTACTTTCTCCTACTGTTTCTTCTGCCAAGCCTAAGGATGATTCATAACCATTTATTACTCCGAAGATAGGTGCAATGGAAATAAACACTGTTTTTAAACCTACTTCTTTCAATACGCCATTTTCAATAATAAAAAGCTGGGTTAGAACCTCACCTACACTTCTAGCATTATTAAGAAAGCAAATCATTATAAAAGCACACAATATAGCAAGTTGTATGCCTAGGATTGCTAAGAGTATTTTCTTACTTGTCCCTATATTTTTAATGCAAATGAAATAAGAAACAATCAATATTATTACCACAAAGAAATTGGAACTTATGTTATACTGTTCGAAAATTGGGAACATCAATTTAAAATATGTTGCTATTCCCATGGCAATTGATGCAGTAACAAGCACTGATTGGACTGTTAAAGCAAGACCTGCAATTTTCGAAAACCTATCAGGTAATGAAAACTTAATGCATGAATATGTACCTCCAGAAACAGGGTATTGACTAATTAATTCAGCAAGGACTAGTCCGTTACAAATAGCTATAATAGAAAATATTATCATGCCCGGTATAGAGGCTGTCCCAGCTATCCTTATAGGTGAGAGACCTAATATAAATACTGCCATCAAGGGTGATATCACTGACATTGTAACACCCACATTATCACCTAATGTGAGGTTTCTGTCTAATTTTTGTGTATACCCAAGGGCCATTAGTCTATCTTGACTTGTTAATAGTGTATTCTGATTCATAACTACCTCCAAAATATATAAAAATTATTTTTTAAATTCTTTACATAATAATGTTTTTATCTTCCCATTTATTTGACTATTTAATGGAAAATTCACCCAATGACTTGACAACTTATCATACAAGCTGTATCTTTAATTTAGGAGGTGATTTTATGAGAAAAATTATATCTAAGACTAACCTTTATGTAGCGACTAGAGATGCTATTCTAGATGCTATTAAAGAAGGGGAAATTGCCCAAAATGACCGGTTGCCTTCTGAAGAAACTTTATCAGAAATGTTCTCTGTAAGTCGAACCACAATTCGAAATGCCCTTCAATCGCTACAAAATGATGGATTAATAAATAAACGCCATGGAACTGAAGCAACTGTAAACCGTGTATGTCTTGGTCTGAATATTCGAATTGATGAAGCAAAAGGTTTTAGTGATTTAATAGCTGCTAGTGGTCATAAGCCTGGTGTTATATACAATAAGTTAGAAAAAGAAATTGTCGATCCAAAGATAGCTAGAAAGCTATCTCTTAAAAAAGGGTCTGAATGTTTGGTCCTTACAGAGCTATTATCTGGTGATGATGATCCAGTCGTTTTCTTAAGAGAATACTATCCATTTTCTACCTTAAACAGGATACCAGAATTAAGTCGACTTCCATCAGATATTTATAAGTTATCTGATTCATATTTTAATAAATCCATAAGTTATACTATACGAGAAATAAGTGCTGTAAAAAATTCTGAATTTCTATTAAAAGCTATGCAACTAAACTCAGGTGTAGGATTTATAAAAATGGAAGAAACTCATTATAGCGATGATGATAAAGTAATTGCATACAACGAAACATTCCTACGAGATTCAATTATGAAGCTACAAGTTGTATGTAGGCGTCCCTAAATTTAATAATAGTCTTTATATAAGTATTAGAGTAGCAATTGCTACTCTAATATTTATTATGCTAACTACTCTGTGTAATTTAACTTTACTTTATTTCTTTCAATCTCATTGAAATATTTTTTTGAGTACAAATTGAGTAAAACTAAATCTGAATCTCCAGTGTTAATATACTTATAAGGTTGACCGGCATAGTTATACATTGACATGTCACTATATAGTGGATAGGTCTTATCTGGATATATCGCTAGACCATTCCCTTCTTTTACTAGGACTATTTCATCACAGTTTGTATTGCTAATAAAGTGATCCATTGGTACTGTTGCTCCCGGCTTTAAAGTAACTTGACAAAAACAAACATCTTTATCATTTCCTTCATACACAACCTTGATATCTACCAGAGGATCCTCGTTCTCTATACTAGGTACCTCCTCGCATGTCTTTACATCCCATTTATTACATTTATGTTTTTCATTTTCTGTATCATATACTACACGATCACAGACTGATGGTTGACAACTTAAAAATACTGCTAATTGCATGTGTTCTCTTCCCGTAGTCTCCATTCTATGAGGCTGGCCAGGTTGACTGCAACTACAATCCCCCGGATAAACATTTAGAGCTGTCCCATCAGGATATTCCAATTTTGCTTTACTACTTAGAACATACTCTATTTCTACAGCATTTGAATGAGAAATATAACAACCTTCTGGAGAAGTGCCAATACCTGCACCTTGTGATATCCGCATCAACCCTAACTTGTCGGTCCCCCAAATAGCTTGAACACAATGCCCTTTATCAACACCGTCTCCTTCGTAATTTGTTGCCAAACTTGCTCTAGTTTCTGTAGCATATTCCATAGTTTTCATATTTAAATTATTATTGACATCTATAACTTCATACATTCATATGTCTCCTTTCACAATAGTCAGTCTAAATACTATGAGATTGTAAAGTAATTAATTTTTTTAACAATTGGTAGGATATTATATTCATGTGTGATATCCATGTCACTGTTAGGCATAGATAAATTTACACGGTATTTGCTTCCGTACCAAAACTTTCCACCTTCTAGAGAAACTGTTCCACAGTAATAAATGCATCCATCATCTAAAGGTAATCCTCTTTCTTTAATTTCCTTTATAATATCATCAGGGTGCAAAAGAGCTGTCACACTAGATTCTTGTGATAAATTCCACTTTCCATTATTATATGTTTCAGATTTCAACTCCAGCAAATCCCAATTAGTCGAAATATCTTCATATTTCCATGCATGGCTTGCTATGGGTTTGGCGCATACTTGTTTTGCTAAATCACTTTGTAACATTTCTAATCGTCTATCTGCATGGTCAGAACCCACAGTTATATAGGTTTTCCCACCGCTAATAAAAATTATAAATTCAACTTCTCCTGCAGTAAACTCCCCCATAACTTCTATTTCTTCATTTTGGGTTATTAATATTGAAGAAACTGGAGAGAAGTCCAATGAAGGCTCTTCTATGTTCTCTCCATTTTGAGATACATCTTGAGCATGTGCTTGTCTATCTTCCTTGGTTCTACCTGCATAACTAAGACAAAACAGCTTGCGAGGAATAAATTTTAGGTCTTCCTCAGTATTATGTACTTTAAATTTTAAGTTTCCCATTTATAGCCCTCCATCTTTTCTTGATGCAATTAGTTAAACTTCATACTAATTGCATCAAGATTCTAAATTTTATTTATAAAGATGATTTATATTGTAGTTACTACTTTTTCTTTAAATACAGGTTCTTCTTTAAAAGTGAAATCTGTAATATCTTCTGCTGTTTCTGTTACCATAACTGGGAATTGTTTAGCAAACAATCTGCCTGCAAACATGTAAAGTATAGAGGTTACTCCAAGGCCAACAAAGTAATTGTAGTCTAGGAATATTACTGCAAATACTATACCAATCACATAGCATGATAAGGACACTGGGTTAATACCCTTCCAATAATAATACTTCCCTTTACTATTAAATAAATCACTTAAGCTGTACTTCCTCTTACGGAAGTAAAAATAATCAACGGCTACTATACCTAGTGCAGGACCACCCGCAGCTCCAAATACTGCTAAGAAAACATCTAAAATTGGTCCAAATCTCCAAGGCATTAAACCAAATGCTACTGCTGCAACAATAATAGTAGCTGCGGTAAAGTTGATCTTCTTAGGAGCAAGTCCAGATATTACATATACCGATGGGAAAAGGTTTGCTGCAGTGTTCGTTGATAATTGTGCCACAAATACAAACAATCCTATAAGTGCTATTAGCCATCTGTTTCCACCAGTTAACAATCCTGTTAAATAAGGAAGAACTTCGCCTCCTGTCATACCCGGTACTAAAACAACTGCAACGCATCCAATTATTGTGAAAAACATAAATGCTGGAACTGAACCAATTATACATGCTAACAAATGGTTTCTTGATGCTTTTTTCATATTTCCATTTTTGATTTTCCCTTCTCTGGTAAAATCATTAAATCCCATAGCTACAGCTGCAAATCCCCCTAAACAAACTCCTAGTCCATAAAACCAATCTTTGCCTATGCCATCTGTACGACCAAGATTCCAAACATCAGCTATTGAAGCATTATGAGTTTTCATCATTACATAAAACATCAAACTACCAATTATTATCATTAAGGGTGCTGCAAATGATGTAAATCTCTCTATTCCCTTAGCTCCTTTTAGGGTAACTAAAACAAGCAGGGTAGCATTTAGAATAACTGCTATTGTCATATTATCAAAACCCAATAAAGATGAAGTAACCATATTTATTGCTGTTGCGCCTACATAACCATTTAATCCAACAAAAATCATTGCTGGTAATGCACGTACTAAACCTACTAATTTGCCACCTAGAGGCCCTGCTACTGCAGTTATTGATGTAGCAAAAGAAATTCCATATTTAAGTCCTATCTCTTGTGTTAAGAAACAAGCTAAAACAACCAATAATTGCCCAAGAGCATTTATCCCAACTAGTTCCCCTATAGTGTAGTATTTAACTAATGGTGTCATTACCATAAAACCTGTTACTTGTACTGCCATTCCAAACCAAATTGTACCTAAACCAATTGGTGCTATTTTTCTATCTGAGTATTCAACTGGAGCTAACGATTTATTGTAAAGATCGTGTTCTGGTTTCGCTTGAAAACCTATCATTTATAACCCTCCCAATACTATGTATTTTTAAGACATCAAGATTTCTAGCTTTAGAAATCTTGATGTCTTGCCTATCCTTATACTAATACTAACTATTTTTAGCTTATGTTTACTCTTCTGTTTCCCATCTTTTAAATTCATAGTTGACAGAGTCTATGATTTTTTGTGACATTTCTTCCCAAACTACTTTACCTTTTTCAACATTAGCTAAGGATGCTTTCCATAATACTCCACTTTCAGTGCTAATTCTTTTTGGAATAGGAAGCATATCATAGAATGGGTAGTACTCAGCCTTGTCATCTTTTGCTTTGGAGAAGTCAACTTTTTCTGGTGCTAAGTACATCATAAGTGATGTCTCAAAGATAGATGCGTGCTCAATCTCCCAACCAGGGAAGTGACCTTCAAATACAAAATCCATTGTTTCAGGCTTTAATTTGTCAAATGCGGATTCAAAAATAACAAATTTAATTTCTGGAAAATCTCTTTTTGCAGCTTCCCAAACATCATAAGTAGCATCATAAATGAAGTTTGAATTCTCACAATGCCAATTGAAAAGCACTATTTTTCTAAAACCCGATCTGATAAGTTCATTAAGAACATCTGTAATAACAGCCATTAATGTAGTCCCTCTAACAGAAGTTGTACCTGGAAATATTTGACCTCCACCAGTACAAGGACGTGAACGTGCTCCATAATGTATGGTTGGTGCCACTACTAGGTTTGTTGCCTTTGCAACTTCATGTGCCATAGCCCCTGAAAGAAATGCATCTGTGTTTAAAGGCATATGTGGACCATGTTGTTCAGTTGAACCTACTGGAAGAATAACTCCTTCGCCTTTTTCAACTGCATCTCTAAGCTCCATCCAAGTCATATCCGTCATCAATCTTGTGCGCATATTTACCACTCCTTTTTTTATTTTACTTGTCTACTCGTATGATAAGTGTACGAGTGTATAAATACATAGTATAGCAAATATTTAACAATGTCAACTAATTCTGTGAATTCTTTTTAAAATTAATAAAAACCCTAGCAAATTATTTAAATATAGTCTGCTAGGGCACTTAACTTATTTTATTTAACTATTTTTTCTAAAGACTCTAGGAATGCATCAACATCTTCCTTGTATACATATCCCATTGTACCTACTCTAAATACATCTTCTGCAACTGGAGGTAGACCACCGTTTACTATTATGCCGTCTTTTTTTAAGCCTTCAACTATTTCCTTACTCCTACCCTTTGCATAAACTGCTGTAAGGGTTCTTGATGCGTATTTATCTTCTTTAGGGAATATATCAAGTCCAAGCTTTCTTACTCCTTTTATTATGGCTAGGGTGTTTTCTTCATGTCTTTTATATACATTGTCTAAGCCTTCTTCTAATATCATCTTTATTGCTTCATCTACAGCAAACATATTGTATACTGCTGGAGTATTTGGTGTTTGATTTTTTTCTTGAAAGTCTCTCATCTTTTTTAAGTCAAAATAAAATTTAGGCATATTAGAAGTTTCAACCCTTGCCCAAGCTTTTTCACTTAGTGATAAAAAGGCTAATCCTGCTGGGACCATAAGGGCTTTTTGAGATGAAGATAATAGTATATCTATTCCCCACTCATCCATTTTTACTTCTAAGCCTGCAGCACCACTTACCGAGTCTGAAATAAAGAGAAGGTCTTTGTCTTTAAGTGCCTTACCGATTGTTTCTAAATCGTTAAAAACCCCAGTTGAACTTTCATTGTGAACTACAAAGACTCCCTTTGTGTTCGGAGTGATATGCTTTATTAGTTCATCTACTTCAACTGCCCTTCCTAGTTCAACTTCTACTCTAATTACTTTTAGGTTAAAGGCTTCAGCCATTGATGCAAATTGATTAGAAAATGTTCCAAGTACTGGAACTACAACCTCTTCCCCAAATGAAAAACAGTTTTGAAGGGCTGCTTCCATAGCACCTGTTCCTGATGATGTTAGTATATAAACTTCGTTTTCAGTAGCAAAAAGTTTTTTCATTCCCTCTCTTACCCTCTTGTGCATTTCCATATACTCAGGAGTCCTATGGGAAATAGAAGGCTTATGCATTGCATTTAAAACTCTCTCTGGTACTGCAGTAGGTCCTACCATCATTAATCTTTCTTTAAACATTTAAAAACATCTCCTTTTGTTTTTTATATTTTATAATTACTTTTACTCAAACCAGCCTCTAAGTTTCATAACATCTGTGATGCGTTTAACTCCATGTTTATAAGCTGCTTTCCTAAAAGTACAGTTGCGAGACTCTTTGAACTTCCAAAGATCATTAAAAGCACCCATTAATACCGCTTCTTCTTTTTCAATTACTTCTTCTTCGCTCCAATAGTAGCCATATTGATTTTGAATCCACTCAAAGTAGGAGACTGTTACTCCACCTGAATTAGCAAGAATATCAGGTACTACTACTATCCCTTTATCTTCTAGGATTTTATCTGCTCCTTGTGTCACAGGTCCATTAGCACCTTCAACTATTATTTTTGAATTAATCATATCTGCTATTTCTCTTGTTATGGCATTTTCTAATGCTGCTGGTACTAGCAAGTCTACTTCTAGTGACCAGAAGTCTGTTAGAGATATTTCTTTTGCGTAGGGGTAGTTTCTCAAATCTTTATCTGTTTTTGCAAATTCTGATATCTCAAGGTAATCAATACCTTCTTTATTGTAAATGGCAAAGTCTTTTTTTGCTATTGCAACGACCTTTGCTCCTTGCTTTTGAAGGTGTTTTACAGTATTTCCTCCAACATTTCCAAAGCCTTGCACTGCTGCTTTTGCACCTTTTATGTCCCTTCCAAACTTTCCTAAGACTGCTTTACTTATTACAGCAATACCATGTCCAGTTGCTTCAATCCTACCTTGAGAACCTCCCCAAGAGATTGGTTTCCCAGTAATAATTCCCATTGAATTATTACCAGTAAGTTTTATATACTCATCAGCCATCCAAGCCATAATTTGCCCGTTAGTATTTACATCAGGAGCAGGAATATCTACTTTTTCTCCTAGATACTTATAAAGAGAACTAATATATCCTCTTGAAAGTCTTTCTAATTCTCCATTTGATAACCTTGATGGATCAACAGTAATCCCACCTTTAGCCCCACCATAAGGTACACTTACAATAGCACATTTTAATGACATCCATATTGAAAGGGCCTTTATTTCTTCCACATTAACATCTGGATGAAACCTTATTCCCCCTTTGGCAGGACCTAGGGCATCAGAGTGAACCGACCTATATCCTTTAAAAACTTCTGTAGCCCCATTATCCATTTTGACAGGTATAGATACTTCTATTACTCTTTGTGGTTCCTTAAGCATCTCAAATACTTCTTCCTTAAGATCTATCATCCCACATGCAAACTTTAATCTTTCTTGTACACTTTTTAATGGATTTAAGTTTTCCTTATTCATGTTATCCCCCCATAGTTATGAATTCGTTTTCACCCTATCTCTTTTACCTCTCTTAGCTAAATTGTATACCAGATATTTATATAAGTAAAATTCATATATATCATATTAAGTATTCCCTGAGGGAATGATAAAAGAATTGATAAAGATTAGTAATTGTAATATGATAAGTAAAAGGAGGGATTAAAGATGCTAATAAGACATGTTAGGGCCTTTATAGCAGTTGCTAATAATTCAAATTTTACTAAGGCTGCAGAAGAGATGTTTATGACTCAATCCTCAATAAGTAAGATTGTTAAATCTTTGGAGGATGATTTGGGAGTTCAGTTATTTTATCGTAATCCTAGTATAGAATTAACTGATTCAGGCAAGGAATTTTATAAGCAAGCCATACATATCCTATCTTTAATAGATGCCCTACCTAATGAAATTCAAAGTATCACAGAATTAAAAAAGGGTCAAATTAAAATTGGGATTCCCCCAATAATTGGGGCTTCCTTCTTCCCACAAATCATTGGGGAATTTAAGGCCATATACCCAAACATAGATATTGTCTTAATAGAAGTAGGGTCTAAAAAGATTGAAGAAAAGCTTGAAAAGGCTGAATTAGACATAGGAATAATATGTTCCTATCCAAAGAATATAGAAGATTATAACACTATAGAATATGTAAACAGCCCCCTGATGCTAGGCTTAAGTAGTGATAACCCCTTATCTAAAAAAGATTTGATTAAATATAAGGATTTAAAAAATGAAAGCTTTATACTTTTTCAGGAAGATTTTAGTCTGTATGACTTTATCATTAAGCGGTGCTTACAAAATAGCTTTGAGCCAAATGTAACTTGCAACAGTTCTCAAAGAGATTTTATTATTGAAATGGTAGCTGCTAAACTAGGGGTAACTTTTTTACCTGAGATTATATGTTCTCAAATAAATAGGGACAGGGTTTGTTTTAAGCCCTTAGAAGACCCTAAAATCTTTTTAAATTTGCTTATGGTATGGAGAAAAAACAGGTACTTATCCTTTGCAAGTAGGGAGTTTTTAAAGTTTTCAGCATCAAAAATTGGGATTGATTTAAGTTTTTAAAAAAGTACTAAACTTTTTGTTAGAAAGTTTAGTACTTTTTTTATTTTTTTATTAGTCCTATATTCCTATAGTATAGGATAAGGTCTGTTGTTACCATTATAAGGTTTAAAATATATAAGTATAATACTATATCATAACTTATAAGGACCTTATTAATAATACCAAATATATAGCCTAATATTAATATAAGGAGAAAGTATGGACTCTTTCCTTCTACTGATTTAGACTTATAAGACTTGTATATAGAAAATGGCCAGGCTGCACCAAAGCAAAGTAACATAAGGGCTTCAAATATACTCATTATAAAACTCCTTTATAATTCTTAAATATTTAAGAAATAGTAGTTCCGCTTGTCCCCTTGATTGCTCCCCTTGCATTTTCTAATGATCCAATTATAGCCTTTGCACCCTTGTTTGACTTTACAAATCCAAGGGCTGCCCTAATTTTTGGTTCCATAGACCCTGCTCCAAATTGTCCTTCTTTTAAATACTTTTCTGCTTCTTCAATAGATATTTCTTCTAGGTCTTTTTGGTCAGCTTTGCCAAAGTTAATAGCAACCCTATCAACAGCTGTTAGGATTAAGAGTACATCAGCTTGTAAAAGTTCTGCTAGTTTTTCGCTTGCAAGGTCCTTATCTATTACAGCAGAAACCCCCTTGTAGCCATAACCATCAGCTACAACTGGGATTCCCCCACCACCAGCAGCAATTACTACTGTGTTAGACTTAACAAGACTTTCAATAACTTCTTTTTCTACTATATCAACTGGTTTTGGTGAAGGAACAACCCTTCTATAGCCTCTTCCAGAGTCTTCCATAAATTGAAATCCTTTTTCTTTTTCTATCTTATCTGCTTCTTCTTTAGAATAGAACTTGCCTATTGGCTTTGTTGGATTTTTAAATGCCTTATCATCTGAATCTACAACAACCTGGGTTACAATAGTTGCAACATTTTTTTCGATCTTTCTAGATGCTAGTTCTTTTTTTAAGGCATTTTGTATATGATAACCAATGTAGCCTTGACTCATTGCACCACATTCAGGAAAAGGCATTTCTGGAGTTATACCCGTTAACTTATTTGAATTATCCATAGCCAAGTTTATGATCCCAACTTGGGGCCCATTTCCATGGACTAAGACTACATCATGGTTTTCTTCTATTAAGTCAGCAATATTTTTTACTCCATCTACCAGTATTTGTTGTTGTTCTTCTGGTGAATCTCCTAAAGCATTCCCACCTAAAGCAATTAAAATTCTACTCATAAGTTAAATCTCCTTTTAAATTATTTTTCTTTTAAGGTATTTACCCCTACCCCTATCTCCAATAACATTTCCTTTTTCCATTATAACTTGTCCTCGGGAAATTGTATATGTTGGG
>CAZSLV010000061.1:0-4607 GCA_964607545.1 uncultured Gudongella sp.
GGCAATGGATATAATTAAAAAATAATTTATTAAAAATAATTCCTCCAAAGTATAGTCTTTAGACCCATACTTTGGAGGCATAAATTACTTCTTTAATCCTAGCCTAATTTTACACTCATATGTCATATCTTCTTTTTTACCTACCTTGTGATTTAAGATATATGGTTCTAGTCCTTTTTTCATAGCATCTTCTAATTCCCTAGCTGTATCTGTTGGGACTATTCCAATAGACTTATCTTCTAGGGTAAATACTTCAAAGCCTATAACTTCATCCTTTAAAAACGTATCTATTTTTAAAGTTTCATCCTCTCTTAGGTTTTTGATTGCTTCCTGTCTTTCTAATATCACAGTATCATTTAATGTAGTTTCAAAAATCATGTCTTTTGACTTGGTCTTTTTTGCTTTACCCTTATCTATTAGTTCTTCCACGAACTTAACTATTAGTCACATTAACTATCCCTACCTTCTATTTTTCTTTTTTTTTCTAGAAAATGATAAGCCACCAAATCCACTTATTATTGCCATGTAAAATCCAAAATCATACCAAAATCCTGTGTTGTATACTTCATAAATGCTAGTTTGCTTATTGAAAATTGATAAAATAAGAGAAAATGGTCCTATCCATCCATGCCAAATACCTGATAGTAAACCTGCTGGATTTTCTTTCGAATATGATCCATCTCCAGGTACACAAGCTGAAACAACAAACAATATACCTACCATCATTGATAGTAGTATGATTTTTTTTAAAACACTCTTTCTCATCTGATCACCTCAAATATTTCTATTAGTCCTATACTTATTCTATAATGAATTTACTTAATTACAAGAGATAAGACATTTTTTCTTTAAATAGCTCTTAATTATTACTTTCTGTAGTATAATTGTCCTTCTTTAAGACTTTCTTGTCTACTTTCAAATAATTCACTCACAGTTACTAATTGATAGCCCCTATTTATTAATTCCGGCACTAAAACCTTTACTGCTTCTGCAGTAGATAAATAAATATCGTGCATTAATACAATATCACCATCTTTCACTTTTGCAAGAATATGATCTGTAACTTTCTGTGAGTCCCTACTTTTCCAATCTTCAGGATCCACCGACCATAATATTAAGGGCATTTTTATTTTTGCTTTTAAATTATCATTATAGGAACCATAGGTAGGTCTCATAAGCTTTAATTCAATCCCTGTTGAATTAAGAACTATATCTTGTGTTTTTCTTATTTGTTCCACTAATTCATCATTAGATAATTTAGTTAATTCCTTGTGATTATAGGTATGATTTCCAATTTCATTACCCTCTTTTACCATACGCTCTAGAATACTTTCATTGTTAGAAACTCTATTTCCTAGTATGAAGAAAGTGGCTAGGCTATCATATTTTTTTAAAGTATCTAAGATAGATAGGGTTGTACTCTTATTTGGACCATCATCGAAAGTTAGTGCAATCATAGGCTTACTAGGATCTATAAACCTCTTAGGACTAATAATATTAGGGCTTTTCTTTAGTTCTTTTGATTCCTCTTTTATAAACTCTTTTTCTTTGGTAAAAGCTTCAACTAGATCAGGTTTTAAATAATCTTTTAAGTCTGAGTAGGGAATCTCTAAAGAAGGGGCTCCAAAATTACCACTAAACAATTGATACTTTTCAAATTTAAGAAGGAGCTTATCCTCTTTTAGTATAAAGTTAGAGAAGTTATCTTTTGATGGATATATTCCTTCCCTAAAAACCTGTGAATCTACATTGTTTTTGTAAGTATCATTTGAAGTAAAATAACTTTTACTTATTTGAGCTAGATGTTTTAAGTAGTTTCCACTCATAATATTTTCTAATCCAACTTCTGTATCACTGGATAAATCGTATACCTTGGTAATAATTTTTGAATCTGGATGTGCAAGATAAGACCCATCTTCTATGATGATAAAGCTTATACTAATTATATTACTTGGCCCCTTGTAAGTGTCATAATCAATGCTTAGTTCGTATTTGTAGTCTTTATTATGGGGTGTACTATTCATATTATTTCTAAAGTCTTCTATAGCTTGGTTAACCAGGTCTTTGGTTATTGCATCAATATCTTTTTTATTAAACTTTGGATAATGTGCTGCGATAAGACCATTTGTACCGTACTCAATAATAGAGATTATATCACCTAAGTCCTTGTTTTCTGCAGTAGGCACTAGGATGTTCTTATCTTCATCCCACTTAACTTTTCCAAGACTTAACTCCCCAATAAATCCAGCTGGAACCATTGTCCTTCCATTAATAATGACTGGTGGGACATCTAATATTACTAATTTATCATTAACAAGGCTATTAGGACTGCCAATTTGTAACTTAACTAATGTATCTTTATTTGTTCCAGTTACCATTCTATTTATTTCATCCCAAGTAACTTCTAAGTCTATATACTCTAGCGTTTCTCTTAAAGGCACCAGTGTTAAGCCATCCTTTATAAGAGGCTTTATATTAAGTACATATTCTTCATTTACTAACTCATTTATTGAATCAGACTCTCCAAATGAAACACTACTTAGTACAAGCAAGAGAACTAATAAAATAACAATTATTTTTTTCATAATATCCATCCTTTCTCTATATGACAGTTACCCATATAATTGTTTTATAAATATATAAATTATCCTATGTACTTTTCCTTTTATTGAATTGAATATATTTTATACGATCTTCTTAATTTTCATTTCTTAATTGCTCTTGTTGCATAGAAGCATGGAACATTAAGCTCATGCAATTTCCCTTCTCCATTTGTATCATGGTATATATCTGTAATAACAAAGCCTGCTTTTAACTTTCCAATTACATAACTAAGTTAATTCCAAAACCTACCATTAACGATACAATATTAGCTAAAATACCATAGGCTATTCTTCTTCCCTTAGACTTTTCAGTCAAATATTTAGCATAAATTATTGTTTCAAAGATAATTATAAATATCTCCATCAATATAAATACCAGCAAAGCAATAAGCAAACCGTAGGATAAATTCATCCATAGTATGGCAATATTTAGGACTACTTGTGTAAATATATTAGTTTTAAAAAGTAGTTTCCCTGAGTGTTTTATTGTAAATCCAAACAACAATGCAATTCCTATTTCAATTGCTAATGTCAGTAAAAGTCTGGATATAAATCCAAATGATATTTTTAAAATTGGACTTATCTCTTTAGCTTGACCAGCGTAGAGTAGAATATCTTCTTGTAAAGCTTCATCTCTTAAATCAAATTCAACAATAGAATTAAAATGCTTTCTATGGATTAAATCTGAGATTATTAAAGTGTCATCTTCGGTTAATATAGCAATTTTAAATATTTCTGGTGTTCCTATATAACTAAAATTATGGGAATAAGTATTATCTGAGTTTTTCTCACCTTTTAAATCTCCAAATAAAGGGACACGAGTACCTACTAAAAGTGCAGGGTGGAAGCCATCTTCATCTACATATTCAGCTAATTTTTTTACCCTTTCTCTTTCTACAAGACTTATTTCTAACCAAGAATATTCACTTTTATCAGTTACTAATAAATCCAACCAATAGTTATCATTATCCATCCCTTTGACTCTTATTTCTAATGAAGGTTTTGGACCAACATCTGCAAATGCAGGGCTAGGGAGGAAGTTAATAACAATTAGGAGTAGGGTCAATATTAAGATTGGTTTTTTGTAGTTCATTTATTTCTCCTTTCATATCATAAATACAAGGCATTTTGGGGACATTCTTCAACACACCTCATACAGAGAATACATTCAGTAGCATTTGTTCGTCTTCTTGAGTTATCCATCATATCAACTTCCATAGGGCAAACATTAACACATACTCCGCAAGATATACATTTTTCTTTATCATTCTTTATCCTCATATAAGAGAAATAGCTTGCTGGTTTCAGGAATATTGTAATTGGACATATATACTTGCAAAAGGACCGATTATCTTTAAAGATAAATGCAAGTAAAATACCTATAGTATAATAAATTAAATTACCAAAAATAAAGCTCCAAAACATAATCTTCTCTAAATTTGGGATATTAAATACAAATAATCCACCTGTAAATAAAAGTGACACTATAAATACTATGTATCTTATGTAGCCTATGCTTTTCCTGGGTCTTTTTGGCGCTTTATATGGTAATAAATCCAGTACCATAGCAGTCCAGCAAGCATATCCGCACCAGCCCCTTCCAAAAATAAGGGGTCCTGCAATCTTCGCCACAATATAGTGAATAAGGGCTGCTTCAAATACACCTAAAAAAAGATAGTACCAAAAACCCTCTATCTGCATGTTTTCATTAGAAACAAGTCCTAGGTAGACTAGCATATAAAACCCAATTAAAAACTGGATAACATGTCTAGCATATTTGTATTTGTTTGTGTATAAGACTAAACCAAATGAAATACTAAGACCAATATACGAAAAGTTTAATAAATAAAAAATGTTATCTAACACAAGCCAAAGAATAATAGCTATCATTTCGAATATAATAAACATAGAGATTGGAATTATATACTTTTCTATAGGTTTCATCATCTAGCCTCCTAATATATTGACTTTGTTATGCGGATGGACAGAGTCGTCCATCCCTAC
>CAZSLV010000061.1:4707-11491 GCA_964607545.1 uncultured Gudongella sp.
TGCGGATGGACAGAGTCGTCCATCCCTACTATATATTAAAGAATTGGTAATCTTAAAAGTTGGATAAAACGGTTCTTAATTTTATTGTATTTCATTCCAAAGAAAAAAGCTACACCAAGGGTCTTTAACCTAGTGTAGCTTTTATATATCTTTTAGTAATTTATACCTGCAGCTTTAATCCTCTCTGGATATGCTGTTGAACATGGGGTTACTCCATATACCATACCACAGCTTGGGCATTTTGTCTCAAGGTGGGTCATTTGAAAATCATTTTTACATTCAACACAGTTTATGGTTACTCCATCTGGCATTGGTCTTTCATTAAATCCCATTATTCTTATTTTATCTACTACTTCTCTGCCGCTTCCAAAACTACCTGTACATCCATCATGCATTTTTCATCTCTCCTATTCTTATCTTTTAAGGCTCTCGCCTTGTCTTAAAGAGGTTCTCATTGCTTGTATATACTCATCCATCTTTTCTAGGTCCTTTAAGACCTCTTTTTCTTCTGGACTTGTCTCTATTATAGCCTCAATACCACCATTTTTAATTACTATCCTCTTATCTGCAAATAGGGCAAGGGTTGGATCGTGAGTTGCCATTAAGACTATTTTATTCTCATCTAATAGTAAATTCAAGGCTTTTCTTCTATCGATTCCTGCATTTTCAATTTCATCAATTAAAACTATTGGTGAAGAGCTTAATATTGCTGTATCAGCTATCATAAGGGCTCTTGATTGTCCACCAGATAGGGCTGTTATGGGTGTGTCAAGGGCAAACTTCTCTCCAGCTAAGTTATTTGCTCTTTCAATTATCTTCTCTATAGTATTTTCAATATCTAAAACCATTCTACTTTCTGCATGGAGTCTTAAAAACTCCATCACTGTAAGGTCCATTACAAAGTTCATGTTTTGGGAAAGTTGGGCTACAAGTTTGTTGTTTGATGAAAATCTCCACTTTTTATCTGGCAGGTCTCCATTTATAAGTATAGTCCTTCCAGTTGGAGTATCTGCATTTGCTGTCCATTCTATATCTGCTAAGAGCCTAGACTTTCCAGCTCCTGTAGGACCTACTATAGAAATAATTTGGGATGATAGTATTGTTAAATCTTCAAAACTTTCATCTTGTCCTAGCTTGTTCTTTCCTGGCAGGATAGTTAAGGACTTAACTCCGCTTTCTTCTTTAATACCTAGAAAACTTTTCATTTGCTTTATATAAATATCTAGGTTTTCTAAAAGACCAGCTTGGTCAATAGCCATATCTTCAACTTCATCTTCATCTATTGTGTCTATTAGTTCTTTAAAACTTAAGTGTTCATTACCAACTATATCTATTCCATTTTCCTCAAAATAATTTAACACAAATGGATATTCATCTATTAAATCAGAGATTTTTTTATTTGTCATCCTTATCACCTAGTTCCATCTTTCTTACATTGCCCATTTGATAATCATCACCTATTCTCTTTTCACCCAAACAGTAAGAACATAAGGCTGAAGGCATAGGATATTTTAATTCCATTCCTACAACTGTATCTACTACTTCCTCTTCTTCATAAAGTAAAGTGGATAGTTCAAAGGCCCCTTGGCCTGTAAGTCCATTGATATTTATGGTCAAGGCTCTAGGATTAACAGAGTTTACTCTTGATGAAAAAACCTCTCTTTCAGCTTGGGAAACTATATCTCCCTTTGTTATTACAACTATATCCGCTGCCTTAAGCATGGGTCCAATCTTTTTTGGAGTATTTATTCCAGAAAGGTTGTCTATAACACAAACTGCCTTTATAGACTTTATATAAGGCGAGCACCTATTACAAAGTCCTGCTGATTCAGTAATCAAAATATCTAATTCTTGACCCTTGCCCCACTGAACTACTTCTTCTATGTTAGAAGCAAAAAAGTGGTCAGGACAAAGTGCCCCTGACAAACCTTTTCTTACAGGAATCCCTGCTTTTTCATAGAGAATATCATCATCTGTGCTTAGGCAGTCAAACTTTACAACCCCTGCTTTTAAATTCTTTTGCCTTAGGGCATCTATTGTCTTTAATATTATACTGGTCTTTCCTGATGAAGGAGGCCCAGAAACAATTACTAAGTTCATTTATCTCCCTCCAGATTCTTCATAAAAAATATCCATTAAGTCTTTTATCAAAGCACCCAAATCTGGGTGGCTATTTATATAATCCCATCCTATCCACATAAACTTTTGAATCTCATCTAGGTTATTATCAACTTCTGGATGAGTTGATGGAAATTTACCGCTTGTTGCTAGCATTTGTCCTACCTCTTTTGACATAAAGAAGTCAACAAGTGGCTTAATTCTCTCCCTACTTGCTTTCTTAGCTAATAAGAATATAGGGCTAATTACAGCACCTTCTTTAGGCCAAACAGCTTTTAAGGGACTTTCTTCTCTTACCATTTTAGCAAATAAATATGGCATTACAGTTACTGTGGGAATTCCTGATGCACTTTTCCTATTTGACTTAACCATCTCAGCTGGGGTCATACTTCTCATATGGGCCCTTCCAAGTTTTCTTATGCCATCTTCTCCAAATTCTTTATAGATTGAAAGTAAAAGTGCATTAAATAAGTCAAAGTCATTTAAAGGAAGTGAAATTGACTTTTTAAATTCATCTGAAAGAAGGTCTTCCCAGCTTAGGGGCATCTTTCTCCCATTTAATTCATCAGTATTTACTAAGAAAACGGCTGGAACAACTGAGATAACTGAATATTGGCCTGCTGGGTCCTTTAGGGAAATCTCATCATTATCAAAATCTTTATTTAACCTATCAAAGCCAGACATATCTTCAAATACGCCTTTTTTCTTAAACTTCCCCATCAATTCCTCATCGAAGAATAGATCGAATCCAGCTGACATAAATAAGTCAGTAAGATTTTCTTCACTAGCATTTTTAATTGAATCTCTTATCCAATCTACCCCTGTATTTGCTGCTTTTAATTCATAATTTAAGCTAATATCTTCTTTACTATCCATCCATTCTTTAAAACTATCCATAAGTGGAATCCTAACAGGACATGGTAAAACTCCTAAAACTGTCGTTTCCGCTCCTTCATTACTTTCTGTCTGATTTAAAAAAACATCTTCCGATTCTCTAGTTTGCTTTATTATATCTACTAATTTAGCTTCAAATAAGTCCAAATTAATTTTTTTCATGCTACAAGCCATCTCTACATTAATTGTCTTTCCAATGGTTTTTCTCATTGCTTCATTCTTAAGTTGGTCAAAACCATTAGCTGAAAATACATCTAGGGTCTCAGGATATTTTTGTGTTATATCATAAACTTTATCTTTTACATCAAAGTATTTGTTCAATTTGTAAGCCTCCTTTACAATCAAATATTATTGTACTATATTAAGAAGAAAAAATCGGTAACATTTGTTACGAAAAGCATATTTATACTAAAATAGAGATTTATAGCCTTAAACCTATGCTTTTAATGACATCTTAACTTTTATATTAGTAATTGACATCCATATTTTGGGGTATAGTATTAAGTAGGTTATTATTTTAATTATAGAAGGAGGCCACTATGAAATTTTCTATCGGAAGCACCATACAAGAGTTAAGGCAAAATAAAGGCATTTCTATCGTTCAATTTGCTAATGCCCTTGGAGTTTTACCAGATGTTGTGGAAAAGTGGGAGAAAAATTCATCCTATCCAGATATTACCTTGCTTTCCCCAATTGCAAGGCTTTTGGGTACTTCTCTTGATGAATTGTTGATGTTTGAAACAGAAATTAGCCCTGACGATGTAACTAATATATATAAGGTATGCGCAGAAAAGTTTGAAACAGGAAATTATGAGGATGCTGTTTTAGTATGTGAAAATTACTTAGAAGCTTATCCAAATAGCTTGTTTCTAAAATTTCGAATAGGGTCTTTATTGCAAGAGTATATCCAATTGACAGAAACTGAAGAACAAGCAAATAGAATAATTGATAAATCAATAAAATTACTTGAGGCTTCTTCAAGGACTGATGATCTTGAAGTAAAACATGCCTCCCTTTATGTACTAAGCAGTTTATATACTATGAGGGCAGACTATGAGAAAGCTATTGAAGTTTTAAATACCCTGCCAAAATTAAGCATCAATACTGACTTTATGCTTTCAACAATATATTCCATGAGTGGAGACAATGAAAGGGCTAAGGTCATTGAACAGGAAAGCTTGTTTAATAACATAAATAACTCAATTATATCCCTTGCAGGCCTATGGGGTAGCGCCCTTAAGGAAAGGGACTTAGACTTTGCCTTGGAGTTAGCAAATAAGCAAAAGAAATTAATAGTTGACTATAATTTGCAAGCTTATTTATTGGGAAATAACATCCTTATGTTTGCAGATATATATGCGGTTAAAAAGGATGTCAATAAGACCCTTGATTATATAGAAGACTATGTAAGTTGGGCTTTAGAAGCTGAAAAGGATGATTTTGACTTAAGTAAGAATAAGTTCTTCTCTTTAGTTGAAAACCTAACACCTTCAATGACTTTTGAATATCAAAAACAAAGTTTTATAAGCCAGGTTGTAAAGAATTCTGACTATGACTTTGTTAAGTACACTGATAGGTATAAAAGGGTTATCAGTAAATTACTATAATCTAGACTAGGAAGAATTAAGGGGGTTTTTTATGCAAGATTCTATACTAGTTTCTATTGAAATTGGAGAAAGGACCAAATATAGGATGATGTATTTGTTTGGTCTAAGTCTTTTAGCTATAGCATTTATTTTTAATTCAATTAGTGAAATATTTAATGGAATTTTTACTATTATCACTTCTGAAAGTATTTTATTAACAGATTATATGGCTCTGTCAAATGTTGGTGCAGCTTTTTTTAACTCAGGCCTACTAGTAATATCCTTTACTTATATTGGGAGAAGGAGTAAGGCCCTAATGAATGGCCCCCTTATAGCTAGCTTGTTTTTAGTAGCTGGCTTTGCCCTATTTGGTAAAAACATTTACAATGTTTGGAGCATAGTGATTGGGGTTTATATCCACAGCCTTATTCAAAAAGATCACTTTACTAAGTATATAATAATTGCATTTTTTGGGACAGCTTTATCACCCATAGTAAGCCTTCTTAGTTTTGGTTTAAATATACAACCTTTTTTGGGAATTTTAATTGGAAATTTTGCAGGCTTAGTTATTGGCTTAATCCTCCCACCCTTGGCAAGTTCTTATGTTAGGTTCCACCAAGGTTTTAACCTTTATAACATTGGCTTTACCTCTGGGGTAATTGGGATGTTATTTATGTCTCTTTTTCGACTTTATGGGGTAGATAATGAAGCCTTATCAATTGTCTATGAAAAGTCAGATTTTGTTCTTATCCTATATCTTTTATTTATATTTTCATCTATGATAGGCTTGTTTTTTATATATTCTAATCGCAAGCTTATTGTTTATAAAAATATTTTAAAACAACCTGGAAGGCTCGTAACTGACTTTGTCACCATAGAGGGCTTTGCCTTTACTGTTTTAAATATGGGTTTATTGGGCTTTATGACCCTAGCCTATGTTATTTTAGTTGGTGGCCACCTGAGTGGCCCTGTAATAGGGGGAATATTTACCGTAGTTGGTTTTGGTTCCTTTGGTAAGCACCCAAAGAACACCCTACCTATTATAATTGGGGTTGTACTTGCTACTTTAGTTTCAAGGGGGGACTTATCTTCTACTGGGGCTATCTTAACAGCTTTGTTTGCTACAACATTAGCTCCAATAACAGGCTACTATGGTGTTTTAGCTGGAATCTTGGGGGGTTTTCTCCACATGTCTTTAGTTTCTAACCTAGCCTATCTTCATGGAGGGATGAACCTTTATAACAATGGATTTGCAGGCGGCTTTGTTGCTGCTATATTAATACCTATTTTTGAATCCTACAAAAAGGAGGAAAGTTATGAGGAATGAAAGATCAAAGATGATAAAGATTATGAACGAATTAGTAAGGTTTTATATGCGGTCTGGCAACAACCATGTTTCTGTTGATTTAGACATTACAGATCTTGAAGGAATTATTACCCTAAGAGGATCTTGTAGTAGGTTAAACCAAGAAACCCTTAATGAGCTTAATAGTGTAATCAATTCACCAAGAAAGGATGAGACAGAAGAATACTATTGGAACCTTATGGGGACTAGTGATTTTTCTGAAATTCGTCTTTTAGGTTCAATGGTTAACGATGGGACCATAGTATGTGAAGATGATGTTTTAGTTATTAAAGTAAGAAGAAAGTTCTAAAAAGCCTAAGGGCTTTTTTTATTTTTATAAAAAGAGGGTATATAAAGAATGTAAGTTTAGTGGAAAGAGTAAAAAGGAGAAAGTTATGAAAAAGAATTATTTAAAGTTTTTTGGAATGATCTTAACATCAGCAGTTTTAATGTATGTGATTATGTACCTTAACACCTATGAATTTGACCATGTCCACTTTAGTGAAATGAGATTGTATATGACCATACTTTCAACAGCTGTGATGGCAGTAGTCATGCTTGGTTTTATGCTCCATATGCTAGATGATAAAAAGATTAACCTTACCATATTAGGAGTAAGTATCCTGGTATTTGGAACAGCATTTTTCTTAATGCGTAACCAAACCACGATAGATGAAGTTGATTATATGCAAGCTATGATACCTCATCATTCAATTGCAATCCTTGCCAGTGAAAGGGCTGATATAAAAGACCCTAGGGTTAGAAAGTTAGCTGATGAAATTATAGAGGCTCAAGAAAGAGAAATAAAAGAGATGAAGGCTTTAATTGAAGAGCTTAAATA
>CAZSLV010000062.1:0-11294 GCA_964607545.1 uncultured Gudongella sp.
AAGTTAGGTGATAAAGTGAATAAAAAAAAGAAGAATGTTAAGAAGGTAAATAACAAAAATACAATTAAAACTAGTTTAAATACCGACCTTGTGGCCATGCTTACAATAGCAATAGGAACAATAGTCTTATTTAGCTTATTTTCCATGAAAATGGGTATAGTTGGTAATGTCATAAATGGTACAGTTTTTTCCCTAATGGGTTTTGGGGGGTATTTTTTTCCTATTTTAATCCTAGCAACTGGTATAACCCTTTTATTAGATAGATTTGATAAGATACAATTACGAGTAATAATATCCTTTATAGTTATATTTACTAGTTTTATTATCGTTTTAGATGGAATAAATACAGTGGACTTATCTTTATTTGATAGACTTAAAAGTGGCTTGGAACTTTCTAGGGCCAACAGGGGCGGAGGAGTCCTTGGGAGTTTCTTTGGATTTTTCTTCTATAGGCTCTTTGGGTCTATTGGTACATACATAGTAGTTTCTTTTGCTATTATACTTAGTCTTTTAGTTATAAGCAATTCAACCTTAAAAGAAGTCTTTAAAAAGGCTAAGGACATAAGCCCAAGCCTTATGAACAAAGAAGTAAAAGATATTAAATCTATTTCTAAAAAGAAATCCACAAGGGAAAATGAAGGCCTAGTTGAAGATAATATTAAGATAACAGATTATACTGCAAGCCCAAGTGAACCTCCTAAGGTGATTCCTATAAAGCTTGAAGAAAGACAAGTTCAGAAAGAAGCTAAAAATATAGAACTTAAAATAAAGGAAAGTAACCAAAAGATTGAAAGAAAAATATACCACAAGCCACCCTTAAATATACTGTCTAGCCCACAAATAAATAATAATAAGAATGACAGGAGGGAAATTTTGCATAATGCTAAAGTAATAGAAGAAACTATGAAAAACTTTGGTATTGAGGCTAGTATATCTCATATTAACGTAGGGCCTTCTATAACTTGCTACGAACTTTCACCTGCACCTGGTATTAAGCTAAGTAGGATAGTTTCTTTACAAGATAATATTTCCTTAAGCTTAGCCTCACCAGATATTAGGATAGAAGCTCCCATACCTGGAAAAGCAGCTGTTGGAATCGAGGTTCCAAATAAGATAAAGGATATGGTCTTATTTAAAGAACTTATTACCTCTAAGGAATATAATGATATGAAATCTGATATACCCCTAGCCCTAGGAAAGAACATCTCGGGCAAGGTATTAGTATCAAGTATAGATAAGATGCCCCATCTTTTAATAGCTGGTGCAACTGGGTCAGGTAAGTCCGTATGTATAAACACAATCATTATGAGTTTAATTTATAAAAGCTCCCCAGATGATGTGAAACTGCTCCTAATAGACCCTAAGGTTGTTGAGCTTAGTGTATATAATGGAATACCCCATCTCTTGATACCTGTTGTAACAGATGCAAAAAAATCTGCTTTTGCCCTTAATTGGGCTGTAGGAGAAATGGAAAAAAGATATAAGCTATTTGCTAAAAATAATGTAAGAGATATACAATCCTTCAATGATAAAGATGATAAGGAAGAGGATAATCTTCCTAAAATTGTCATAATAATTGATGAGCTTGCAGATTTAATGATGGTGGCTGCCCAAGAAATTGAAGATTATATAACTAGACTCGCTCAAATGGCAAGGGCGGCTGGAATGTACTTAATAGTTGCAACTCAAAGACCTTCTGTAGATGTCATTACTGGAACTATAAAGGCCAATATCCCTTCTAGGATTAGCTTTGCCGTATCATCCCAAATTGATTCAAGAACCATACTAGACATGGCTGGGGCAGAAAAACTCTTGGGCCAGGGAGATATGTTGTATTATCCTTCAAGTTACTCAAAGCCTGTAAGACTTCAAGGGGCTTTTATATCAAACCAAGAGGTAGAAAGGGTAGTAGCCTTTCTTAAAGACCAAAGCGGGACAGAGTATGATGAGGATATTATTGATCTAGTGCAAAATGCAAAACAAGTAAGCTTTAGTGAATCTGATGACCTCTTGGTTGATGCTGTTAGACTAGTTGTGGATGAGGGGGTAGCCTCCATATCCCTATTACAGAGAAAACTCAGGATAGGCTATGCTAGGGCCGCTAGATTGATAGATGAAATGGAAGCCAAAGGGGTAGTTGGGGGTTTCGAGGGTAGTAAACCAAGGAAAGTCTTAATTACTGAAGATGACATAGATGAAGATTAGGAGAGATAAATTGTTAAAAAAAAGTGTTTATATTGAAACCCTAGGTTGTTCTAAAAATGAAGTAGACTCTGAAATAATGAAAAGCCTACTTGATAAAGAAAATTTTACCTACACTAATAATAAAGAAACAGCTGATATAATAATAGTAAATACTTGTGGCTTTATAGAGGATGCCAAGGAAGAATCTATAGATACAATCTTTGAAATGTCAAAATACAAGCTAGAGGGAAATTTAGAAAAACTAATCCTAGCTGGATGTTTAGCTGAAAGGTATGCAGATGAGCTGATAAAGGAAATCCCTGAAGTAGATGCCATAATGGGGACTGGAAATATTAGGGATTTAAATGCAATCTTATCTGATAAAAATACTAAAGATAAGCTTATTAAGAATAAGAACATAGATAGCCCTTATATTGAAGGAATTAAGAGGGTAACTAAGTCTAAAACTGCCTATGTTAGGATTTCAGAAGGTTGTGACAACCTTTGTACCTACTGTATTATTCCCAAATTAAGAGGGATCCATAGGAGCAGGAAAGTTGAAGATATCGTAAATGAAATAAATGATTTATCAAAGCAAGGTGTAAAAGAAATAATAATTATTGGTCAAAATACATCCGACTATGGGATTGATATTTATGGTGAATACTCCTTGTACAAACTACTAGATGAAGTTAACTCTATAGAGGGCATAGAATTAATTAGGTTATTGTATTTATACCCTGATAATATTGATGATAAGTTAATTGCTAGTATAAAAAGAAATAACAAACTAGCCCATTACTTAGACATTCCCCTCCAACACATTAGCAAAAATGTATTAAAAGCAATGAACAGAAGGACAAGTAGGGAGGAAATTACAAACTTAATTAAAAAACTTAGATCTCAGTTGCCAGATATTGTTTTAAGAACGACCTTTATAGTTGGTTTTCCAGGGGAGACAGAGGAAGATTTTAATGAATTAACTTCTTTTATTGAAGAGATTAAATTTGACAAACTAGGAGTCTTTGCTTACTCAAGAGAAGAAAATACCCCGGCCTACAGTATGAAAAATCAAATTGCAGACAGGGTAAAGGAAGAAAGATTAGAGAAGATAATGGACTTGCAAAAATCTATATCAGAAAAGTTAATGGAAGCTAAAATTGGCTTAAAGCTTAGGGTCTTGATTGAAGAACTTGCAGAAGAAGGACTTTATGTGGGAAGATCTTACATGGATAGCCCCGATATTGATGGGGTTGTTTATGTTCATTCTGATAATGAATTGAAATTTGGGGAGTTTTATGATGTCTTAATTAAAGAATATATGGAATATGACTTGATTGGAGATGTAATTTATGAATCTAGCAAATAAAATTACCTTGTTTAGGGTTTTTCTCGTTCCAGTATTTATATTAGTCTTTAACCTTGAAAGCCCCGGACCAACCTATATATCCGCTTTGATTTTTACTTTTGCTGCTCTAACAGATACCCTAGATGGATATATTGCAAGGAGCAGGAACCTAATTACTAATTTTGGAAAGTTTGCAGACCCCCTAGCAGATAAGGTCCTAACTTCAGCTGCCCTTATACTTCTTGTAGGAGCAAATAAGGTCCCTGCTTGGATTGTAATAATTATAATAGGCCGCGAATTTACAATAACGGGGTTTAGAACTATAGCAGCTTCTGAAGGTATTACTATAGCAGCAAGCAAGTGGGGTAAGCTAAAGACCATAAGTCAGCTTGTAGCAATTATACTCTTATTAATAAATAATTTCCCCTTTAACCTTATAGGCCTACCCCTTGATACAATTACCTTGTATTTAGCCCTGGGACTAACTATAATATCTGGGGTAGACTACATTGTTAAGAATAAACACGCTTTAAAAATAGAAAATATTTAATGGAGATGTTAAAATGCAAGCTGAAATTATAACAGTAGGAACAGAAATAATCCTTGGTAGCATAGTAAATACCAATGCAGTTTACTTGTCAAAAAAGCTTATGGAAATGGGTATTGAAACACACTACCACACTTCTGTAGATGATGATTACAAGAGGTTAGAAAGTGCAATAGAAATTGCTATAGATAGGGCTGATATAATCATATTAACAGGGGGACTTGGTCCCACAGATGATGACTTAACTAAGGAAGCACTTGCAAATGTTATAAAAAAACCCCTGGTAGCTGATGTGGATATGCAGGATTATTTAAAGAATTACTTTGCTTATTCAAATAGGGTTATGACTGACAACAATTTAAAACAAGCTATGAAGCCTTCTGGTGGTGACTTTATTCCAAATCCAAGGGGAACTGCTCCAGGTATTTATGTAGAATATAAGGATAAAAAGATAATACTAATGCCAGGCCCTCCAAGAGAGTTAAAACCCATGTTTGAAGAATATGTTTATGATTTGATAAAGGATGATTTTAATATAGTTGTTAAATCTATAAGTGTAGCTGGAATTGGTGAGTCTAGTTTAGAAACAGAATTGAAATCCTTAGATATCTACTTGCCAAATTTTACTATAACTACCTATGCAAGTACAGGCTATATAGAAATTAAAGTAATTGGTAGGGGAGAAAATCTTGAAGAATTAAATAAAACTTCTGATATAATAGTAGATAGGATAAATTCAAAAATCAAAGATTATATATTTAGTCTTGATAATAAGTCTCTAGAAGAAGAATTGTTAAATGCCTTAAGTAAAAGGAATTTAAAGTTAGCTGTATGTGAATCTTTTACAGGGGGAAGTATAGCTAAGAGATTAACTTTAGTTGATGGGGCTTCTAAGGTATTTGATAGAGGTCTTGTCACATATTCAAAAGAGGCTAAAATAGATGAATTAAAAGTTAATCCTGATACTATAAAAAAGTTTGGGGTTGTAAGTTATGAGGTAGCCTATGAGATGGCTAAAAACCTCTTAGATAAGACCAAGGTGGACTTAGTTATTTCAACAACAGGGTATGCAGGTAAGGATGAAGATTCAATCCAAGGTCTTTCTTATATATGCATATTAAATCAAACAGACCACAAGGTATTTAAGATGAATTTCCCTGGTGATAGAAGGGCTGTAGTAGATAGGGCTACTAATTTCGCCTTAAGTGAAGCTTTACGTTTTATAAAGAAATAATTGATTGACTTCTTAGGAGCCTTATTGTAACATATAAATATAGAACTAATGTTCGGATTTTGAAAGGGGTGAATCCAGTTTAACTGGAGAAATATGGCAGATGAAAATAGGAAAAAAGCTTTAGAATTAGCAATAACTCAAATAGAAAAACAATTTGGCAAGGGCTCAATTATGAGACTTGGAGAAGATGCAAAACTTGATTTAGACTTTATTCCAACAGGATCAATGGAACTAGACTTAGCCCTTGGTATTGGGGGAGTTCCTAGAGGAAGAATAGTTGAAATTTACGGGCCAGAATCATCTGGTAAAACAACCCTAGCACTTCATATAATAGCTGAAGCACAAAAAAAGGGTGGGATTGCTGCTTTCGTAGATGCTGAACATGCCCTAGATCCAGGCTATGCAAAAAAACTTGGTGTAGATATTGAAAATTTAATAATTTCTCAACCTGATACTGGAGAGCAAGCCCTAGAAATAACAGAATCACTAGTCCGTAGTGGGGCTCTTGATGTTGTAATAGTAGACTCTGTTGCTGCCCTTGTTCCAAAGGCTGAAATAGATGGAGAAATGGGAGATAGTCATATGGGTTTACAAGCTAGACTTATGTCCCAAGCCCTTAGAAAATTAGCAGGAGCTATTAATAAATCTAACACAACTTGTGTTTTTATAAACCAGCTAAGAGAAAAAATCGGTGTAATGTTTGGAAACCCTGAGACCACTTCTGGTGGAAGGGCCTTGAAGTTTTATGCTAGTGTAAGAATGGATGTTAGAAGGATAGACTCCCTAAAGCAAGGAGATTCTATCGTGGGTAACAGGACTAGGGTAAAAGTAGTAAAAAATAAAATTGCCCCACCTTTTAAGCAGGCAGAATTTGATATAATGTATGGTGAAGGCATATCTAAACATGGAAGTGTTTTAGACACAGGGGTGACAAGTGGGATTATAAACAAGTCAGGTTCTTGGTACAATTATGAAGATGTAAAACTTGGTCAAGGAAGAGAAAATGCCAAAGATTACTTAAAGCAAAACACTGATGTCTTTGATGAAATAGACTTAAAAATTAGAGAATTTTATGGATTAACAGAGGATAAGACAAAACCAGCAGGAAATACACTTGAAGAAGATAAAAAATAAAACTTGCCTCCTATAATTTTAGGAGGCTTTCTACTAGAGGTGGATAATGAGAATATTATATTTTACAGATACCCATATAAGAGGGACAAATCCTAAAAATCGAAGGGATGATTTTGTAGAAAGCTTAGAGTTAAAGTTTCAAGAAATTGTTGAAACAGTAGCTTCTAAAGACATTGACTATGTAATCCATGGGGGGGACTTATTTGACCGCCCTGATATTTCTATTTCTGTAGTTAGTAAGTTTACAAATATCATTAAAAAGATTAACAAACCCATATACATAGTAAGTGGTAACCATGATATTTTTGGCCATAATCCATCTACAATTGATAGGACCATGCTAGGCTTACTAAAAAGTTTAGACTTCTTAAATATACTTGATAAAGATAAAATAACCCTCCTAGAAAAAGATGGGATCCGGGTCCAACTTACGGGTTTACCCTATACTTATAATATCGATAATGACAAAAAAGGGTATATCCTTAAGGACCTTATGCCCAATGTAGACTATGCAATTCATGTTGTTCATGGCATGTTACTAGATAGGCCCTTTGTTAAGGGTATACCTTATACCCTAGTGGATGATATAATGGATACTAAGGCAGATATAACCCTCTCTGGCCATTATCATGCAGGCTTTAAGACCATAGAAAGGGATGGAAAGTACTTTGTAAATCCCGGCTCCCTAGTTCGTATAACAAATAGCTTAAAAGAAATTGAAAGAATCCCCAAAATCCTTATAATTGACTTATCTGATAAAATTTCTATTGAAATGATGGAACTTAAATCAGCTAAACCTGGTAATGAGGTTTTAGATAGGTCCGAAATTGAGCGAAGTTCCTTTAGGGGGGAGAGAATTATTGAATTTAAACAAACAATAGATTCTGCTATAAACTTTGATAAGATGGATATAAACGATCTTTTATTAGAAGTGACCCTAGCAGAAAACCTACCTGATAGGGTTAAGGAAGAAGCTATAAAAAGAATTGCTCAAATACAAATGAAAGATATTTTAAATAGGTGATTTTATGAAATTTATTAAGAAATTAATAATAAGTAACTTTCAATCCCACAAGTATTCTGAGTTAGATTTTAGCCAGGATTTAAATGTAATTGTTGGCCCTTCTGACTCAGGTAAGACAGCCATAATAAGGGCCTTAAAATGGGTCTTATACAATGAGCCCTCTGGAGACTTTTTCCTTAGAGAGGGTGAAAATGAAGTTAGTGTAAGCGTTATATTTAGCGATAACACAAGCTTAAAAAGATACAGGACTAGGAGTAAAAATGGTTACCAATTAATTAACTCTGATGGGGTAGAATCTATTTTTGAAGGGATTGGTACAAGTGTTCCCCAAGAGATAATAGACAAGACAGGTATAGCTAAAATGTTACTAGATGGTGATTACTCTAATGCCATAAACCTAGGAGAACAGTTAGAAGGACCCTTTTTATTATCTGAGAAAAATTCTACCAGGGCAAATGCTATAGGTAGACTTGTAGGAGTAGATTTAATTGACGATGCCCTAAGAGAGGTTTTAAAAGATTTAAGAAACCTTAATTTAAGTAAAAATGCAAAAGAAGAAGCAGTCATGGAATTAGAAGCTAATATTAAAGAATACGATTATATAGATGAATTAAAAGTAAGAAGAAATAATCTTATGAATTTATTAAAGAGCTTAAAGATTTGCGAAAGCAAAAAAAACTTACTAGAAGATAAAAAGATTCAGTATGAAAAAATAGTAGATGAATTAAGTAAAACCAATGAAATAATATCAAAATTTATCCAAGTTGAAGAAGTTTCTAACCTTTATATAAGCCTTAAAGATAATATTGCTACTTACAAAAATTATAATAGCCTAAAACTTAAGACCACTAGTATAAAAAGTGCCAAGGAAGGAAATACTTTAATATTATCTAACCTTATTAATTTAGAATCAATTGATGATAAAGTCCCAAAATTAGATAGTATGCATAAGACTTATAAGGGCCTAAACACCTTTAATAAAAACCTTAAATCCATAGGTGAATATAAAAGAAAATTAGAAATAGATATCCAATCCTCTAAATACTTAGACTTAGCAGATATTAGCTTAAAGGATACTAATAAAAAAATAAATGATTATATAAGCTTATCTAATAATCGAAAAGAACTCTTGCTAAGGCAAGAAAGTTTAAAAAAAGGCAATACTTACATAAATAATTTAATTCCCTTTTTAGAGAAAGAAGATTCTTTGTTTTTATGTAAAGAAAAAGTAAGACTCCTAACAAGATTAATTGAAAAGTCAAATAAGTTACAGTCAATAAACAAAGCAAAGATTGATGCTATTTTGACCTTAGACAATTCCAACCTTGCTTTAAATACTCACCTAGATGAATACTCTAATATGCTAAATGAAGTTGGAATTTGTCCCTACTGCTTAAGTGAAATTGATGAGAAAGCAATAAAACATGTTATAGAACACCATATAGGAGGTTAAATTATGGACTATGAAAAAGAACTTACCCAGTTAAAAGATAATATTGATAATGCCAAGAAGTTAAAGTACAAGGCAGAAATTAGACTTGAACAATTAAAGGAACAAGAAAATGAAATAATAAAAGAACTTGAAGAAATGGGCGTAAAGCCTGAAAATATTGATTCAGAAATAGAAACTTTAAAAACTGAGATAGAAAGACTCTTAAGAGAAGCTAAAGAAATGTTACCTGAAAATATTTTAAAGAAACAGGACCTATGATGGATACTCAAATTGATAAGTTAGAGATAGAAATTAATGCTTTAAATGATTATATAAAAATTCAAGAAGGTAAAAAATCTCAATTGCTTGAAATAAAGGAAAAAGAAGAAGGCTTACTGGAATTTATTAGTGACCAATATAACCTATTAGAACAAGTTATGATTTTATTTCAAAAAACTTCCCATTTTGCAAGGGAACAAGCTAAGTCCCAAATTGAGATACTAGTTAGTAAGTGCCTGCAATATATATTCGAAAGCAATATAGATTTTCAAATTGAAATAGATGAATTAAGAAACAAGGCTAGTGCAGAGTTTTATGTGGTAAATGAAACCGCTGACTTTTTCTTAAAGACTAAACCTGAACAATCAAGGGGTGGGGGAGTTGTAGATATAGTATCCCTAGCATTGAGGATATCCTTTATGCAAACCCACAAGCCCACCATAGAAGGGCCCTTGATTTTAGATGAACCTGCAAAACATGTTAGTGAAGATTACATTTACAATGTGGGAGACTTCTTAAAACAAGCATCTGAAATGTTTAATAGGCAAATTATTATGGTAACACATAACTCCCACTTATCAGCTATCTCAGAAAATTCATATAGGGTAGAGCTTATAGGGAATATTAGCAATGTATCAAAAGTCATCAATCTTTAATAGCTTGACATAAAACTTTAAAAGTAATAAAATTAAGTTGTATGTAGCCATTAAGAGATATACGATTATATCTAATTCCTTCATAGATAATATATTCTGACAAAGAATAAGTATTTTAGTATTTATGTGTCGGTTTTAGCTAATTAGGTATACTAATGATATGGAACTTGAAAATTTAATAAATGGAGGTGTTTCCTATTGATGTTCTAATCTATGCAATTCTAGGCTTAGTTATTGGTATTGTCGCTGGATATTTTATAAGAAGATATATAGGCGAGGGTAAAATAAAAAATGCTGAAGAATTAGCAAAAAAAATCACAGAAGATTCGATAAAAGATGGTGAAGCTCGAAAGAAAGAGCTTCTTTTAGAAGCCAAAGAAGAAATTCACAAATCAAGAAACGAACTTGAGAAAGAAATCAAAGAAAGAAGATCTGAAGTCCAGAAAATGGAAAAAAGACTTCAAAACAAAGAAGAAACAATTGACAAGAGGAATGAATCTCTTGAAAGAAAAGAAGATAATCTTGCAAGAAAGATTAAGACCTTAGAAGAAAAAGAAGAAACAATTGACAAACTTTATGAGGAGCAAAAACTCGAGTTAGAAAAGCTTTCCGGTTTAACTTCAGATGAAGCCAAGGAAATTCTTTTAAATGACACTCGAAAAGAAATAATGCAGGAATCAGCTATGATGATTAAGGAAATGGAATCAAAAGCTAAAGAAGAAGCTGATAAAAAAGCCAGAGAAATTATTTCCTCTACAATTCAAAGGGTTGCTGCAGATCATGTAGCTGAGACAACAGTTACAGTTGTTGCCCTACCTAATGATGAGATGAAGGGAAGAATTATAGGTAGAGAAGGTAGAAATATCAGAACTCTTGAAACTTTAACTGGTATAGATTTAATTATAGATGATACACCAGAAGCAGTAGTATTGTCAGGTTTTGATCCTATCAGAAGAGAAGTAGCTAGAATAGCTTTAGAAAAGTTGATAATTGATGGAAGAATCCACCCAGCAAGAATCGAAGAAATGGTTGAGAAGGCTCAAAAAGAAGTAGAAAATACCATGAGAGAAGCTGGTGAGCAAGCTTCCTTTGATGCAGGTGTTCACGGTTTGCATCCAGAGATTATAAAATTACTAGGAAGACTTAAGTACAGAACAAGCTATGGTCAAAATGTCTTAAAGCATGCAGTAGAAGTTTCCCACCTAGCTGGTATTATGGCAGCAGAACTTGGAGCGGATGTTAAAATTGCTCGTAGAGCTGGTTTATTACACGATTTGGGGAAGGCTGTAGACCACGAGGTAGAAGGTCCGCATGTTGAGATAGGGGTAGACTTAGCAAGAAAGTACAAGGAGTCAAAAGAAGTATTACACGGAATGGAAGCGCATCATGGAGATGTAGAACCTGAAACTGTAGAAGCTGTATTAATTATGGCAGCTGATGCAATTTCTGCAGCAAG
>CAZSLV010000063.1:0-11026 GCA_964607545.1 uncultured Gudongella sp.
TATACATTTACACCATGATAGCAGTTTTTATATTTTTCAATATAGCCTTTTTTATAGGTCAATCCCAAAAGAACAATGGCCTAATTGACATAGCTTGGGGGTCAGGCTTTGTAGTTTTAGCCATCACAAGCTATTTAGTATCTCCAGTATGGACAATAAGAAGTTCCATTCTTACCCTACTTGTAATTTTATGGGGCTTAAGGTTGGCCTACCACTTATTTAAAAGAAATTGGGGTAAAAGTGAAGATTATAGGTATGTAGCCATGAGAGAAAGGTGGACAAAGGCAGGTAAAAACGTCTACCTGACAGCTTATTTTAAAGTATACATGTCCCAAATGCTACTTCTTACAATTATATCAATCCCAATCTTTATCGTTAATTTTAGCACCCTAGAAGGTCTTGTAATACTTGATTATATTGGTATAATTATATGGATTGTTGGTTATTACTTTGAAGTAACAGGAGATGCCCAGCTTAAAGCCTTTATAAGTAAGAAAGAAAATAAGGGCAAGCTAATGAAGTCAGGCCTTTGGAAGTATACAAGGCACCCAAATTACTTTGGAGAAGCAACCATGTGGTGGGGAATCTTTTTAATAGCCTTTAATGTAGGAGGGATTTTTCCAGCCATCATTAGTCCCCTCTTAATAACCTACCTGTTATTATTTGTATCAGGGGTACCCCTACTTGAGAAAAAGTACAAGGACCACCCAGAATGGCCTGAGTACTCAAGAAAGACCAGCAAGTTTATACCAATGCCACCAAAAGAATAAGTTTTTAATGACAAGAAAGTTCTTTTTATAGTAAGAACTTTCTTGCCTTTAAATCATATAAGGGAGTGAAGATTATGGAAGAAAAACCAAAGGTACTGGTTAGCAAGTGCCTAGGATTTTGTGAGTGTAGGTATGATGGACAAGTATTACCAGATAAGTTTGTTAAGGCTTTAGAACCCTTTGTAGACTTTATTCAAGTTTGTCCAGAGGTAGAAATAGGCCTTGGCATACCAAGGGCTTCAGTAAAGCTAATAATGATAGATGGTAATTTTGAATTATATCAACCAGAACACGATAGGATTTTAACTAAGGAAATGGATGATTATTCACATGGGGTCTTATCCAATATAAAGGAAATTCATGGGGCCATTTTAAAGGGAAGGTCTCCAACATGTGGTATAAAGGATGTTAGGATTTATCAAAGTTTAAAAAAGGGGGCAAGCTCCATCAAAGGGGTTGGAAGGTTTGCTTCCCATGTTTATGATTATTTCCCAGGAGCTGCCATTGAGGAAGAAGGCCGCCTTACTAATTTAGGTATTAGGGAGCATTTTTTAACCAAGCTTTACACTAACTTAAGGTTTAGTCAAATTGAAAATAAGGGCATGAAGGACTTAGTTGAATTTCACACAAGGCACAAGTACCTGCTTATGACCTACAGTCAAAAGGAGCTAAAAAACTTAGGCAAGCTTGTAGCAAACCATGAAAAGTTAAAGCATGATGATGTCATAAAATTATACAAGGACCACCTATCCCTAGCCCTTGAAAATCCGCCAAGGGTAAATAATTCTATCAACACCCTAATGCACCTGATGGGGTATTTTTCAGATGAGCTAATAAGTGAAGAAAAAGCCTTTATACTTGATTCTTTAAACAAGTTAAAGGAGAAGAAACTCCACTTAAGTGTTCCTGTAAATTTAATTAGGAGTTATGCAATAAAATACAAACAAGACTACATACTAAACCAGCATATCTGGCAGCCCTTCCCAGATGCCCTCCTAGATATAAAAGACACAGGTAAATAAAAAAATAAGGGTCTAGAGGATTACAAGTCCGCTAGGCCCTTTATATAATTTTCTAGTCTTTCTATTGTTTTTTTCTTAATAGCATTATCCCACTTGTCAGATGGTTTAATTAAGGACAAGTAATCCCAAAAAGCATTGGTCATATAAGATTCATTTATAGCAAAGGAAATAGGGGGACAGGTATACTTCATAATAATTAGGCCAACATTTTCCTTTACATAAATTGTTAAATCATCTGTAGCTATATCAGAAATAATCAAATGATAATTTTTATACTCCTTAAGTAACCTTATAATGTTTTCAAGCTGGGCCTTGTAGCTAAACTTATCATAGAAAAAGTCATGAATTCCAGAAAAGCTAGTAGTAGGTATTTGTATTTTCCTATCCCTTATATCATCATAGGATGGTAGGGTAATTATTTCTGTTAATATATTTTTCTTCAAATATTTTTCTAAAGCCTTTAACCTTGTCTTATGGTATTCTAGTGAATCGTACTTATAAGTATCTTCCATCTCCTTGGCAATTTTTTCTATAACAAACAAGGGCATGCTTAAAGAAGAAAGGCTAGAAGATTTTAAGAGGGCATCCCCACTTTCTGCTTCAAATTCACTTATGGTATTTCTAAAAGAACTTGTAATACTAGATGAAAAGATCTTCATTAAGGGCTTACACAAGGCCAGGTAATCATTAAATTCAAGCGTTAAGTTATTTATAACATCCTCATCATAAAAAATGAAATTTGTTGAATTTCCTACATTTGTACCCACTGAATTAGATGTCAAGGCACAAGATTTTGGGCCTATAAAGAGGGTCCTTCTAAATACCCCATCCCTGTTTCTGGGGTAGTAGTAGGGTTCTATACTTCCAGTCATATAAAAAGGCATCCAAATCCTAATTGCATTAAAAATATCGTCAATAGACCTATTTAAAGTATGAATAATTTTTATCTTATGACCCATAGAAATCACTTTAGAAAAAAGATGGGCCAATTTTTGAGCATAGGCAAGGTCACCTAAAAGCCACTCCATATCCTCATCACTATATAATAAGAGGGTCATAGGTTCAGGGGCCTCTATAATATTTGTTAAAAAAGTTAATACAGCCTCCCTCTTACCAGAAAGTCCATAAAATAAGTTTTCTTCTAAATCACTTTTTTTAACTAGAAAATCCCCATGGGAATACCTTTCTTTTTTAAAAGAAAATTGGTCAAGTTCTTTTATAAAACTGCTTACATGGTGGTTTTTATTTTCAGCATTTACAGAAAGTAAGTTTAATATTAGCATTTGTAGCATACTTTCATTCATATCTAAGTTGTCAATAGGTATAGAAAACTTGTTCTTTAGGCATTCTTTTTGATAATCCTGCTCAAATCTCTTAGCTAGAAAAATTGAAATTGTTTCTAAATAATTTTCATTTTTAGAAGGAGTCCTAGACCCATTTCTTAGCCTACTAATAAATGAAGGGTTAAGTGATGCATGTTTAGCCAACATACTATTAGTAGTAATTGTTATATTCATAATAAAATCAAGCGTCGAAGCAAAGTCCATATAATCTCCTCCTCTTGTTTAGTATAGCAAATGAGACCTTGTTTTTCAATAATTTAAAATCAATATTTTTAAAGACTAAAAAGTAAGAAATTTATAGCTTGTAAATTTTATTTTAGGGTATTAACAATTTAATTACGCAAAGTAGGAGGTTTTCTTATGAATAAATTTATTGATGCTAGAAATGCTAATTACGATATAAATAATCCCTATGCTTTTCCCCTTTTGCTACTTAATGCTTATGATTTTACAAATAAGGATAAAGCAATAGATTTAAATGAAAGTAAATTAATAAAAAATATCACCTATATAAAAAAACTTGCCCTAAAAGATGCCCTAAGAGAAGAGGAAGTAGATGACCTTTTTTCTATGCTTGCCTTTAATCCCTATTTGGATAGGTATATAGTAGATTTAATTTTAAAAGACTCTTCTTATAAGACTATGTCTATTATTAAGAAAAGTATAAGAAAAATTTTAGAGCAAAAATCCTATAAGGGTGATAAGGCATACCACCTGCTAGATATTTGCATAGAAAAAGAGATGGATCTTTTTAAGAGACTAGACCTAGAAGATATCCTAAAAAAGTATAAGCTAGACCTAGATACCCTTTCAATTACCCTAGACTACATGGAAAAGTTTAAAGTAAAAGATTTAAAAAATGAAGTTTGTAACTTGTTAAAAAAAGTTTACCCAGATACTATAAAATTTCAAATTTATACTTACCTTCAGGCTATAGGGGAGGGGGAATTTGATGAGACTTATTTAAAAAACCATATCAGGCATGAAAAAAACAAAGAATTTTATGATAGCTTTGTTGACTTTTTAAATTCAAATTTAAAGATTGAACCTAGTGGCCTATCCATACTCCAATCCATGTTTTATGGAGATTTTGAAGATAGTGGCAAGGGAAATAACGGAGGCCTAGCTATCCTATTAAAGGGTCTTGGAGATGAACTTTCAAAAGACCAAAAAATATCTAATGTGTTTACAATCACAACAAGTCAAAATTTAAATAGGGCCTTTATAAAAGCTTATGATAGTAAGCATATATTTGTAAGACTTCCAATTTATTTAGATGAGTCTATTTCAGACCCCTATGTAAAAAGGGAAACCTTTATAAAAAGATATATTAGTAAATTTTTAAAAAAAGCTGCAATTGACCCCCATATATTCCATATAAGGTATTTAGATAATGCCTCAAAAGCAGTTGCAAGTATTTGCAAGGACTTTAATAAAAAACTTGTCTTTACCCTAACCCCTGACCCCCATAGGAATATGTTTGATTCCCATGGAGACTTGGTACATTTAAATTTAAGTGACCTAATAACAAGGTTAAATAAAATTAAAATAGGGGATGAACTTATAAATTTAAGTGATGGAATAGTTGGTATAGGAAACAAGGGTCTTGAGGATGAATTGTGCAAGTACTTTCCCCAGTTAAAAGAAGTAGGAACCTATAATAAACTTAGGATGATTGGAGAAGGTATAATAGTTTCTAAAGGAGAGGTTAATGAAAGTTATTTAAAGGATTTTATTATAGAAAACAAGATAAATGAAACTTTCTTTGAAAAACCCATAATCTTAAACATAGGAAGACTATCAAGACAAAAAGGACAAGTTGAACTTTTAAGGGCGTGGGGTCAATCAATGCTTTCACAAAGTCACAACCTCTTAATAATAGGGGGAGACTTTGAAAAGCCAAATAAGGAAGAATTGTCTGTTATGGATTCTTTTACTAGGTATATAGAAAGTAACCCCTACTTAAAGGAAGGGTTTTTTCATAAGCAAGCCATGACAAACACTGAAATTAGACTACTTGAAAAAAGTATAATTAAAAAAACTTTGATTACCCCCATATTTACCTTTGTTCTAGCTTAAAGGAAGAGTTTGGCTTGGCAATTTTAGAAGCCATGTACCCATGGCCCTTATGTTTATAGTAACAGCCATTGAAACAGTAGGTGATGTATCAGCCATAACTATTGGTGGGGCAGGTAGGGACCCAAAAGATGAAGAACTGGCAGGGGCAGTAATAGCAAATGGGTTTACATCCTCCCTGGCTGCTATCTTTGGGGGACTACCCAACACATCCTTTAGCCAAAATGTTGGAATGGTTACCTTTACTAAGATAATGAGTAGGTTTGTAGTAGGGATTGGGTCAGGCTTTTTAATACTAGCAGGCCTAATACCAAAGTTTGGTGCCCTAATAGCAACCCTTCCCCAACCTGTTATATGGGGGGCCTCTATTATTATATTTTCTCAAATCTCCCTTACAGGGATAGAAATTTTAACTTCAGAGCCCTTAAATGAAAGAGCAAAGATAATTATTGGTCTTTCCCTAGTATTTGGCTTAGGTCTAACCCAAGTTCCAATGGCAATGGATGCCCTGCCTGACCTTGTAAAAATAATATTTGGGGAATCTGGAATAGTAATAGCATGTTTTGTAGCTGTATTTTTAAATATCCTAATTCCACCTAATAAGTCTATGGCAAGTGAAATTCATTAAAATTGACAAGGGAAGGAAAAAAACCTACAATACTATATATATCTTATATTTAAAAAATGATTGGAGACTAGAAAATGACCTTGATTAAAAAGGGAGCAGGAAGGCTTGTATATGGCCTTGGGCAATTATTGTCCTTTGTTTTTAATGTATTTATAGGAATAGCAGAATTTGCTGTAAACCTTGTAATTGGAATAGCAAGAGGGATTGCAGCCCTAATAAGCATGGGGGGGTGTCTCCTTTTATTCTTCTTATTTAACCCGTTTTTTTTATTTAACCCTATAACCATAGGACTGATCTTATTCTTTATAATATTTCCTATACTGGGAACTAAATTTATATCCTTTTTAAAGTATTGGAGGTATATTATCACAGAGTACTTATTTGACCTAGGAAATTACTTAATGGATGGCAAGGGAAGTCACAAGTCTTTTTCTGAATACGGTCACAAGTACCAGAGCATGGAAGAAGAAAGGATAAGAAAAGAAAGAGAAAGAAGACAGGCCCAGCAGCAAAGGGAATGGGAAGAAAGGTTTAGGCAGTACCAAAGCCAGCAGCAAAGAGGCTACTACGGAGGCCAATACCAGCAAGGCAGCCAATATGGGGGAAGTCCATATGCAAACCCCATGGTTGAGTTTAAGGAAAAATATAAAAAAAGCTGTGACTTATTGAGTCTACCCTATGACACAGACAAGTACCAGGTAAAATTAGCCTATAGGAAAAAAGCCAAGGAATACCATCCTGATATAAACAAGGCTCCTGATGCAACTGAGAAGTTTCAAAAGATCAATGAGGCTTATGAGTTCCTAAGCGATGAAAATATTGAAAGATACAAGCAAATGAGAGGATAGGTAAAAATGAAATATTCATTTGTCTATAATACAATAATTGGAGACCTTCATATATTTGAAGATTCACCTTATATTACAAGAATTAATTTTGGAAGGCTTGATGACCCCCTCTATAAGGAAGAAGAAACAGACACAATTAAAAAGGCCCACCTAGAAATAGAGGAGTATTTAAGGGGGGAAAGAAAGGTTTTTACAATCCCCTATAAACTTTATGGGACTGATTTTCAAAAGAAAGTTTGGGAGGAGTTAGTAAAAATCCCCTATGGGAAAACAGCTACCTACAAGCAAGTAGCCATAGGAATTGATAATGAAAAGGCTGTAAGGGCAGTTGGCAATGCAAACAATAAAAACCCCCTTTCATTAATTATCCCCTGACACAGGGTAATTGGTACCAATGGTTCATTGGTAGGATTTGGTGGGGGCTTAGAGATTAAAAGAACCCTACTAGACATAGAAAAAGCAGCCCTAAATAAATAGGCTGCTTTTTTAGTTGTTAGGAAAGTTCTACTTTCCTAACAACTAAAAAATAAAGGTTGTAGGGGATTATCCCCTGCCGTATTAAGGAAGGTGCTCAGATGCGCTAAAGCATCGTCGAAGGAAACCTAGGGTTTCATAGCGAAAGCGTCGTAGACGCTTTTTTAATTGTTTCTCTTATGGGCATTCATGCATCATAATATCTAAGATTACTGCATCTGTATTAACCATCCCTATATTTGAAACTATGGCTAGGTTAGCAATTGATTCTTCTGCTGTTTCTCCTAAAATTCCATTATCTGATGGTATTGAGATTCCATTTAAGGCCATGCCACTTGCATCTAGGGCAGCATCAACAGATATGCTTAACTTATATGCACACCCAATTTTAGCCCCATCACAGAACATGCCAGAAACTCCCCCTATCATATTGCTTATGGAGGACTTTATCTTATCATTACTAGCCCCTTTTAAATAAGCCATACCAGCAGCAGAACCAACCCCAGCAGCCACCCCACAACCACAAACAGGGCTAAGGGCTCCTATTTGAACCTTAACATAAATAGTTATCAAATGACTTAGGGCAACTGCCCTTATTATTTCTTCATCTGAATAACCTTCCTCCTTGCCAATTATAGATATTGGGATTATGGCAACCAAACCATGGTTGCCAGACCCTGCAGAAGACATAACAGGAAGGGGATAGCCAGACATCCTTGCTTCTGATGCAGCTACTGTATATGCCTTTGCCTTTGTGTTAGTGTTTATTATATTATTTTTATAGTGCTTAGAAATACCTATCCCAAGGTCAACATTAAAACCAACCTCAGCCAGGGTTAAATTCATACTAATCCCATCTTGTATAAAAAGAAGTTCATTTATATCTTCATTATTTACATATTCAATTAAATGGTCTATATCATAGTCCATAATCCTATACTTTATTTCCTTATTATCTAGTTTCACAACCTTATCGTCATCTTCATGTTCTTTATCAATAAAAATAGTATCATTTAGGGCTTCAAAGATAATATTTGTATGGGCTTCTTTAATTATAACCCTAGATTCATTACTAGCCCCCCTTGCCAGGACACCAATATAAAGGGAGTCTAGTGACTTATCAAGTTCAACCTTTATAATATTTTTTTCAAGTAAGTCCTTTGCCCTTAAAACACTTTCATCGCTAACATCCTTAAAAACCTCAAGCCCATATTCAGACTTTCCAACACACAAGGAAAGGGCTGCAGCAAAATCTAAGCCAACATCCTTTGTCCCAGGTATACCTACACTCAAGCCATTTTTTAAAATATTCTTATTTACAGTGATATGTAAGCTCTCAACTTCTTCATTTAAGATTTCCTTTGCCCTTGCAACACCAAGTGCAACTGCAGCAGGTTCTGTACACCCCAAGGCTGGCTTTACTTGATTTTTCAGTATTTCCCTAATAATATTATAATTTACCATATCATCACCCCAACTATATATTATGCAATTATCAAGCCAAGTTTTAAAAAAGACTAGAAGGCCCTATCTTAAGGCTTTGTAAGAAAAATATCTAAAAGGACTTGTATAAATTTCTCAATAATGATAATCTTAACTTATATAAAAGGATAAAGACTATGTATTACAAGACTTTTATCAATTTCGCATATTTGAAAATCTATTATCAATTTTGAGAAAGGGTGGAGAAATGTCCTTATTAAACAATATAAGCCTTCAACTTCAACATGTAATAGAAGCCATGTATTCAGTTACAGATGTTGATATTACTATAGTTGACCATAATTTAAAAAGAGTAGTTGGGACAGGCCTACATAGCGAGGCCATAGGCAGGATGGCCCCTAAAAACTCAGCCTTTCACAAGTGTCTTGAAACAGGAGACCAGTACTTTATTAAAAACCCTAGGCATGAGGATATATGTCTAGACTGTGAAAACCATGCAAATTGTAATGAATTAGTCGAGGTATGCCTACCAATAAACTATAACAATCAAATAATTGGGGTCTTGGGCCTGTGTGCCTTTAATGAAAAGGCAAAAAACAACCTCCTAAGCAATATAGAAGGATATAAGAGGTTTGAAGACCAGCTAACACAAATTATTGAAACCATGTTAAAGGAAAAAGAATACAGCCTTAAGTTAGAATATATGTCCCATGAAATGTCCACCCTTATAAATTCTATAAACGAAGGTATTTTAATTCTAAACTTAGATTACAAGGTCCTGTCTAAAAACTTATTTTTAGAAGAAAACTTAAATATAAAAAACCAAAGGTCAATTAATGAAATTATTAGTGAATCTACCTTTAACCAACTTGTAGAAATTGCCTTTAACGGAGAAGTTGGACCAATAAAATTTTTAGATAAGTATTATATTATTCAATCCAACCCCATAGTAGTAAATAACAAAAAACAAGGTTATATTATAATATTTAGCGACTTTAATAAGATGAAACAATCTGTACTAAAGTCCCACAAGGACAGAGATATAGTAACCTTTGAGGATATTATAGGAGAAAGCGAGGCCCTAAAGACAGTAAGGCGCCAGGCCCTCCAAGTAGCAAAAAGCAATGCTTCTGTCCTAATCCTAGGTGAAACAGGAACGGGTAAAGAAGTTTTTGCCAGGGCAATTCACTTTTACAGCAACAAAAGTGATGGCCCCTTTATGACCTTAAATTGTGGGGCTATACCAGAAAACCTTATAGAAAGTGAATTGTTTGGCTATGAGAAGGGTTCCTTTACAGGGGCTAGTTTATCTGGGAAAAAAGGCTATTTTGAAGTAGCAGATAAGGGGTCACTATTCTTAGATGAAATAGGAGAACTTCCCTTTAGCATGCAGGTTAAATTATTAAGGGCCCTTGAAGAAAATGAAATTACCAGGGTTGGGGGCCACAAACCTATAAAGGCAAACCCAAGAATCATATCAGCTTCCCACAGGGACATAGGTAAAATGACTAGAGAGGGTACCTTTAGAGAAGACTTATTTTATAGGCTAAACATAGTCCCCCTATACATTCCCCCTCTTAGGGAAAGGGACTACGATGTCCTTATCCTAGGAAAGTTCTTTTTAGAAAAATTCTCCCAAGTTTACAATAAAAAGATTCTTGGCTTTAATATAGAAGCTGAAAAATTACTGTTAAATTACCACTTTCCAGGCAATATCAGGGAACTAAAAAACCTGGTAGAATATGGGGTAATCTTTGCAGAAGGGGCCTATATAAAAAGGGAAGATATAGAGTCTAAAATGTTTGTTAAAGAAAACAAAGTCCAAGAGCCCCTGTCAAGCTTAACAAGGGAATTTGAAAGGCAAATTATCCTTACAAAGCTTAAGTTAAAGGGAGAAGACTTAAATGCAAAAAAAGACCTGGCAAAGGACTTAGGTATAAGCCTTGCTACCCTTTATAGGAAGTTAGAATAAAATCTATTTTTAAGAGGAGAAAAAAATAAGGCCCAAAGGTGGGCCTATAGAAATCTTAATATAGTTGGATAATATAAAACAAATATAGAAACTGCAGCTGAAACCCAAAATATAATTCTTGTGGTCTTAGGTGCATTTTTCTTTTCTATGTTTGAATAGGTATAGTAAAGCAGGACACCTGTAATAAGAACAAACATAGGTTTATACTTTGTTAAATTAGCAAAATAAGCACTACCTACAGATCCCAAACCCAGGGATGCAAAAATAAGGCCACCACTTCAACAAAGACTAGCTCCAACAGCAGCAAAAATAGACGATAAACTCATAAACTTTTCCTTCATTAAAAAACACCTCCAATACCCACCGGGGGTTTCCCTAAGTTTACCACAAAATAAAGACTCATACAATATATTTATTTGAATCTTTCTTTTCTCTTGCCATTTAAGAGGA
>CAZSLV010000064.1:0-10807 GCA_964607545.1 uncultured Gudongella sp.
ATACTTAAATGATGGTAGTATCAAGATAAATGATTATTTGGGAGTGATAAAATGAATAAAAATAAAAATCTTGCACCAGGAATTATCTTGTCTCTTATCCTAGCTATAATTGCCCTATTTATTACTAGGCTAGTGCCACAAGGCTATATTGGGGCCAGTGTTATAGCTATGCTTCTTGGTATAATATTAAACCCTATCTTTTCAAAGTATGAAATACTTACCATAGGATTAAATTTTACATCTAAAAAAATTCTTAAATTTGGAATAATATTAATGGGGGCAAGTTTGTCCTTTGCCCAAGTTGTCCAGGTTGGCAAGTTTTCTCTTATAGTAATGTCCTTTACATTATTATCTGCTTTTGGGGGAGGATATTTTTTAGGCAAGTTGTTTAATATGGACTGGAGGCTTTCAAGCCTTATTTCAGCAGGGACTGGTATATGTGGGGGGTCTGCTGTTGCAGCCATAGCACCTGTAATAGATTCAGAAGATAGTCAAATAGCTTATGCTATATCTGCAACCTTTATTTTTGATATATTTATGGTGGTCTTATTTCCTTTAATGGGGGTTTACTTTGGAATGAATGACCTTGGCTATGGACTTTGGGCAGGAACTGCAGTAAACGATACTTCATCTGTGGTAGCAGCTGGCTATGCCTTTTCTGATATAGCAGGAAATTATGCTGTAATTGTCAAACTTACAAGGACCCTATCAATAGTGCCTATTGTATTGATATTTTCAGCTATCAATAGGAGGGTGAAAAAGAAAGAAGGTTTAATAGAGAAAAATGATAGGATAAAGATATCTGAAATCTTTCCCTTCTTTATAATTTTATTTTTAGGAGTAGTTGGTATAAAAAGTTTAGGCTTGATCCCCCAAGCCTTAAGCTTAAATTTATCAGAATTAAGCAAGTTCCTAATGGTCATGTCCCTTGGGGCCATTGGCCTTAAAACAAATTTTTCTAGTCTTTCTAAATCTGGTATTAAGCCAATGTTTCATGGTTTTTTAATTTCAACTTTAGTAGTGGTTGTATCTTTTGCAGTACAATCCTTTTTAGGACAAGTATAGCTATTTTCCTTACTTTATTCTTTAAAGTAAAGGGCCCCTTTAAATAGGGATTTTCCCTTCATCCACTTAGTGTAAGAATATGTCTTTTTAATACCCCAGTTTGAACCTATCATAAGGGCCTCACCATCTTTTTCTTCCCAACCTGTAAGTGTTACCCAGTGGTTTTTAAATTGGGGGTCTTTGAAATTCCAAGTTAAGATAAGGACTGGGTGGCCTTCTAGGAGGGCATTTTTTATAAAGTCACTTTGATCTACTTTATTTAAAAACCACCCCTTCTTATAGGCCCTTAAATATAATCCTTTACCCATAGCATATTTTAACATACCCCTTTTCATCTTATTAAGACTTGGGATTCCATAAAACCTTGGTCTTAAGATTATATAAAGGTCCTTCATAATTTCAAGGTAATTTGCCTTCTCATCTTCTTTTTTTATCCTGTCCTTGTTTTTTTCATTTTTTATATAGTAAAATACATTAGCACAAGCTGTAACACCACAACTCTTATCCGCTTCCTTCTTTTTTATAAAGCCAGATTCATAAAGCCAGTCTTGCTTACCTCCATATGAGGAATTTATCATAATATAATCTTTATTAAGTTCCATATTCTAACCTACCCCTAGTAGTTCTTTTTACTTGTAGATACCCTAAAATTTATAAAATACCTTCTGGGAATAAATATCTTTTAAGGGTATAATGTAATTGTATCAAATATAATATATGGTGGTGGTTTAATGGATATATCAAAAGACTATGTTTCGGTTCTTGGTGGCTGCAATATCGACATTGTTGGTCTTCCCCACAAAGACTTAGCAAGGGGTGATTCTAATTTAGGAAGTGTGGAGTTAACCCTTGGAGGTGTGGGGAGGAATATTGCAGAAAATATTGGCCTCTTGGGTCTACCTATTAAGATGTTTTCTGTAGTTGGAGATGACCTTTATGGTGACAAGTTAATAAGTGAGACTAGGTCCTCTGGAGTTGACATGTCCCTGGTGAAAGTTGTAAAGGGCGTAAATACAGGGATTTACTTGGCTATCCTAGATGAAAACAAGGATATGGATGTTGCAATAAATGACATGGAGATTATAAAACACTTTGACCTAACCTATATTGAGGAAAATATGGAGATTATTAAAAATTCTTCTATCGTAGTTTTTGATACCAACCCAAGTTTTGAAGTTCTTGACTATACTACAAGTCTCTTAAAAGAAAATAAATTGTTCCTAGATACAGTTTCAAATATTAAGGCAAAAAAGGCTAAACCTATAATTGGTCGCTTTCACACTATAAAGCCAAATTTAAGGGAAGCTGAAGTATTAACTGATATTAAAATTAATACTTACCCTGATATGATTGAGGCTAGCAGAATCCTCCATAATAAGGGGGTGCAAAATATTTGTATTTCCCTATCTGAAAAGGGGGTATTTTATAGTAGCAAGGATGGCTATGGCTTGATGGATACCTTAAATAAAAGTCCAAAAAACGTAACCGGGGCTGGGGATGCCTTCCAAGCTGGCTTGGTCTATGGAGAGTACAATTCTTTAACTTTTAAGGAAAGTGTAAAAATTGCTATTGCTGCTTCTTCAATGGCCATGGACACTTCCCAGACTATAAACAGAAATATTAAGATAGAAGAAATAATAAAATTATCAAAGAAAGTTGAGGAGATAAATATATGAATAAGTTTATTGATGTTAGCGAAGAAGTAAAAGTTGCCTTGGATGAAGGCCTGCCAATTGTTGCCCTTGAGTCTACCATTATTTCTCATGGTATGCCCTACCCACAAAATGTTGAAACTGCCATAAGCGTTGAGAGGATTATTATCGACAAGGGGGCAGTTCCAGCTACCATAGCTATTATTAATGGAAGGTTAAAGGTTGGCCTTACCCATGATGAAATAGATTATATGGGTAGAAATAAGGAAATTGCAAAAGTTTCAAGAAGGGATATACCATATATTATATCTAAGAAGATGGATGGGGCTACAACCGTTGCCTCAACGATGATTATTGCTTCCCTTGCAGGGATAAAGGTCTTTGCAACTGGAGGAATTGGAGGAGTCCATAGGGGGGCAGAAAACACCATGGATATATCTGCCGATTTAGAAGAACTTGCCCACACTAATGTAGCTGTTGTTTGTGCTGGTGCTAAGGCCATCCTAGATCTAGGTCTTACCCTAGAGTATCTAGAAACTAAGGGTGTTCCTGTCCTAGGTTATAATACTGATACCCTACCAGCTTTTTATACTGTAAATAGCGATTTTAAGGTAGACTATAATATGAAAACTCCAGAAGAAATTGCCTCTTTAATTTACTCTAAATGGTCTATGGGTCTTGATGGGGGAGTTTTAGTAACTAATCCTATCCCAAAGGAGTTTTCTATGGAAAAGTCCATAATTGATGAAGCCATAAGCCAAGCAGTTAAGGAAGCAGATGAGCTTGGAATTAAGGGAAAGGCTGCTACCCCTTATCTTTTAGCTAAAATTGCAGCCATCACTGAAGGCAAGTCCCTAGATTCAAATATTCAGCTTGTTTACAATAATGCCAAGCTAGCAAGTGAAATAGCAATTGAATTAAATAAACTATAAGGTTTTAGAGGGGGATACTAATTAGTATCCCCCTCTTTTATATTATTCAGCTAAGCCATAAACCTTATTTACATTTTGCAGGTATATAATTCCATTACCTGGCTTTGCTATATCTATTTTTAAAGTTATGTTGTTTACTATGGCCTCTGCATCTTCTGTCTTTGCTATAATTACAACAATTTCTTTTTCAGGTTCTATTTCCATGCCAAAGAGCTTTTGAGTTTCATGGACACCAGACCCCCTAGCATTTAATATGGTCCCTCCCTTAGAACCAACCTCTGTAGCAGCTTCAATTACCCTTTCAGCCTTTCCCCTATCTACTATAACATTAATTAACTGGTGCATATACTCATCTCCCCCATCTAAACATTTATCAAAACCAATCAACCTAGTTCCTATTACTTGACATATATCTGTCGTGTATGCAATCCCATGGTGGGGTTTGGAAAATTCAAACTCCCTATTTAAACTTTCTAAGACTTCAAGGCTTAATTCTTTATCTGCAACCATAAATATAAGTTCTTTTCTTGTATCCCTTAAGCCTAGAAAGTTTAAAAAGCCATGGTTTACAGTACCTGTTGCCATGGAAACCGTCCCACCTGGTATGCCTAGTTCTTTGGCCCTATGGAGTATTTTACTTGCCTTTCCACAATCAACTATTATATTTATTAACTGGTAACCCTTACTAAGCTTGTTTTCCATTACTTACACCTACCTTCCCAGACTTAATTTTAAATATTAATCCCAATATTTGCAAGGCTATTATGGGGGTCATTGCAACCATTGCAATCATCCCAAAACCATCTAGTAAAATATCAGCACCTGGTACTGCATCTGCTGCCCCTTGGGTAAAGGCCAAGATAAATGTGGCTGTCATGGGACCTGATGCAACTCCCCCTGAGTCAAAAGCTATACCCACAAATAATTCTGGTATAAAATACATTAGGCCTAAGGATATTAAATAGCCTGGCAGTAAAAAGTGCCACAATTGTACTCCTGGTACTACAATTCTTATCATAGAAAAGGCAATTGCAAAACCCACCCCAAGTCCAAGGAAGGTAAGAACTGACTTTCTAGTAACATATCCACTTGTAACTTCTTCTATTTGGTGGGTTAAGACATAAACTGCTGGCTCAGCAAGTATTGTAGTAAGACCAAGAAAGAACCCTATTACTATTAAAAAGAGTTTATTATCCATACTTGCTAGTTGATAGCCAACCTCTCTCCCTATGTCCATAAAACCTGTGTTTACTCCAATTAAAAATAAGACCAGGCCCACATAGGCGTACACTAGTCCCTTAAATATTGAATTTACTTTATTCTTTGAAAGATTAAATACCATCTTTTGAAGGACAATAAAAAGAATCATAATAGGAAGTAGGGCCATAAGGACCTCCCCTGAAGTTAAAATTATCCTTTGAAACATTGATATGGGTATATCACTTGTGCTTATATTTCCTAAATCCCCACTTGTTATAGTAGTATTATTTACCACACTCATAAATAATACTGATATAATTGCCCCTGCAGATGCCACACCAAGAAGGCCAAAGCTCCCAGCCTCTGCTGCCTTTGAGTCTTTTCTCATTGCAGATATCCCTATAGCCAGGGCTAGTATAAAGGGGACTGTCATGGTACCTGTTGTCGCCCCAGATGCATCAAAGGCTATGGCTATAATTTCTATGGGGGCAAAAATCCCCAAGACTAGGATTATTCCATAGAGAATTGCAAATATTATCTTTAATGATATGTTATAAACCATCCTAATAAAGCCAAGGCTTAGCATTATGGCAAGCCCCACTGAAACTACAACAAGGATTTCAATCCTAGTCATTGACCCTCCAGTTACAAATTGAACTTCTCCAGCTAATATATGTAGGGCTGGTTCTGCTATAGAAATCATAAAACCTAAAAAAAGCCCCGATAAGACCAGGACCCATACCTTATTTGACTTTACTATTGATGCTCCTAGATACCTCCCTATTGGGGAAATACCCAAGTCTACTCCAATTATAAATATTGTTAATCCTAGTATTACTAAGAGGGACCCCCTTAAAAATGAAAATATTTCAGATCCAGTCATTGGCGATATAGTCTGGCCTAATATCAAAGCAAAAATTGTAATTGGGAGTACAGAAAATAAAATTTCTTTGAGCTTTGCATAAAGTATATTCAATATTACACCATCCTTTACTATGCTTATTATAATTTTTGATAGTCATTCACATATACCCTAAGTTTAAATACTTAAACTTAATAAACTTATACCTCTTGTGTTTAAATTCTCATATTTATGGAGATATATATAAGGTAGACAATAATGATTATCAAATTAATAAATAGGAGGTAATATTATGCGATTTGAAGATTACAACCCTTTGGACAATCAAGTTTACTCGGTACTTGATCCTATGGGCAAGGTAAAAAACGAAGATGATATTCCTAAGCTTAGTGATGATGAACTCCTTAGGATATATAAGTTAATGCTTTTTACAAGGGTAATTGATGAAAGGGCTCTTTCCTACCAAAGACAAGGAAGGATGCTAACCTATGCCCCAAATAGCGGGCAAGAAGCTGCCCAGATTGGAAGCGCTTTCCCGATGGAAAAGGATGACTTTTTGGTTCCTGCCTTTAGGGAACTTGGAGCTTGGTTAACTAGGGGGGCCCCTCTTAAAAATATCTATACCTATTGGTATGGAAACGAATGGGGTAGTCATTACCCAGAAGATGTTAAGGTCCTACCAGTTTCGGTCCCAATTGCTTCTCAACTTCAGCATGCAGTTGGTATAGGAATGGCTAACAATATTAAGGGAGAAAAAAATGTAGCTGTAACTTATGTTGGTGATGGGGGAACCTCCCAGGGAGATTTTCATGAGTCCCTAAACTTTGCTGCAGTTTATAAGGCTCCAGTAGTCTTTATTATACAAAATAACCAATATGCAATATCAACATCAAGAAAAATTCAAACCATGAGTAAAAACCTAGCCCAAAAAGCTATAGCTTATGGCATGCCTGGGATCTTGGTTGATGGTAACGATATATTTGCAGTATACAATGCTTCAAAAGAAGCTATAGATAGGGCTAGAAGGGGTGAGGGCCCTACTCTAATAGAAGCTTACACCTACAGGTTGGGAGCTCATACAACTTCTGATGACCCTACAAAATATAGGGAAGATGAAGAAGTTAAAGAGTGGGAAAAGAAAAATCCTATTACTAGGTTTAGCCTTTACCTTAAGGATAAGGGTATTTTAACAGATGAGTGGGAAGAAAAAACTTTAAAAGACTTGGATGAGGAAGTTAAAAACACATTTGAAGAAATAGAAGATAATTCTGATACAGAAATTGAAGATATCTTCAAATACCATTATGCTTCTATGACAGACCAGCTCCAAGAACAGCTAGATGAATACAAGGCTTTTCTAGAAGGAGGTAAATAATTATGGCTAATAATTTAAATATAGTTCAAGCTATAAACCAAGCAATGATGAACGAGATGGAAAATGATAAAACTATTGTTGTATATGGTGAAGATGTTGGTTTAGAAGGTGGAGTTTTTCGTGCCACCATAGACCTGCAAAAGAAATTTGGTAAAGATCGGGTCTTTGATACCCCTCTAGCTGAATCTGCTATTGTAGGAACGGCCTTAGGAATGGCAATAAATGGTTTAAAGCCTGTGGTGGAAATGCAGTTTTCTGGTTTTTCTTACCCTGCCTTTAATCAAATTATAAGTCATGTAGCCAGGATGAGGAACAGGTCTAGGGGAAAATATAGTCTTCCTATGGTAATTAGGAGCCCCTATGGGGGAGGAATCAGGGCACTAGAGCACCACTCTGAAAGTACTGAGGCAATTTATGCCCAGATACCAGGCTTAAAAGTAGTAATCCCTTCTACCCCTTATGATGCTAAGGGTCTTTTAATTGCAGCTATGCGTGACCCAGATCCAGTATTATTTTGGGAACCTAAGAGGATATACAGGGCCTTTAGGCAAGAAGTACCAGAGGAAGCTTATGAAATTCCTTTAGGCAAGGCAAAGATTTTACAAGAGGGCCAGGATATAACTATTGTTGCATGGGGGGCCATGGTTCCTGATGTGCAAAAGGCTGTAAAATTAGCAGAAGAAAAGGGGATTTCCGCTGAAGTAATAGATTTAAGAACAATTGCCCCTATGGATAGGGATTCCTTTGTTGAATCTGTTAAGAAAACTGGTAGAATCTTAGTGGTCCATGAGGCACCAAAGACCTTGGGGGTTGGGGCTGAGATTATTTCTATAGTCAATGAAAAGGCCTTTTTATACTTGGAAGCACCTCCTACTAGGTTAACAGGTTTTGATACTACCTTCCCACTTCCTAAGGGGGAAATGCACTATATACCAAGTGTTGAAAGGATTGCTAAGAAAATTGAAGAAGTTGTCAGATATTAGGGGGGAAAAGATATGAAATTTGAGTTTAAATTTCCCGATGTTGGAGAGGGTATCCACGAAGGAGTAGTAACCCAGTGGCTGGTTGAAGTAGGTCAGGAAATAGAAGAGGGCACTTCTGTAGCTGAAGTAGAAACTGATAAGGTAACTACTGAAATACCTTCCCCAAAGGGAGGAAAGATTACTAAGTTAATAGGTAAAAAGGGAGACACCATCCATGTAGGTGATGTCTTTGTAGTAATAGATACAGAATCTTTACCAATGGAGGAAGAAGAAGCTGAAGGTGAAAAACCTAGTAAAAGTGAAGAAAAAGTTCCAATGGTTGAGGAAGATGTCCCTGTAGAAGAAGAGGAAACAGCAGGGGTAGTAGGAGAAGTTGTTGCATCATCACAGATGATTCCTAAAAGTAGTGAACACACTTCTTCCACTAAAAAAGTAGATGGACCAAAAAAAGCCCTTGCCACACCAGTTGCAAGAGCCATGGCCAAAGACTTAGGGGTAGATATTAACAAAATAGATGGAAGTGGCCCTAATGGAAGGGTTATGAAAGAGGATATAAAAAGGGCTAAAGAAGGTGAAAAGGATCTTAAAAAAGAGGATAAAAGACCTCCTAAAGAATCACCAAAAGCCTTTAATGAAGACCTTGAAGAAAGAATACCACTTACTAAGATTAGGCAAACTATTGCAGAAAAAATGTCAGAATCAAGGTTTACAATACCTCATACTACTGCTATGGATGAAATTGACGTTTCTAAATTATATGCCTTTAGGAAGAAGTACAAGGATGTATTGGAAAAGGATGAGATACACTTAACCTTCCTTCCATTTATTATAAAGGCTGTAATATATGCTCTTAAGGAGTTTCCAGAGTTTAATTCAAGTTTAGATGAAGAAAAGAAAGAATTAATATTAAAGCACTATTATAATATAGGCATAGCTACTGATACTGACAGGGGCCTTATGGTTCCAGTTATAAAGGATGCAGATAAAATGTCTATTGCAGACCTTGCTACTTCTATTACTGACTTAAGTGATAGGACTAAAAACAACAAAATAGAACTTTCTGAATTAAGAGGGGGAAGTTTTTCAATTACTAATTATGGTTCTATAGGTGGAATGTTTGGGATTCCAATAATAAACTACCCTGAATCAGCTATACTTGGACTTGGAAGAATTGTTAAAAAGCCTATAGTTGGCGAGGATGATGAGATTAAAATTGCCTATATCCTTCCACTTTCTTTATCCTATGACCATAGGACAATAGATGGGGCAAGTGGGGCAAGGTTCTTAAACTTATTGAAAGACTTATTAAGTGACCCAGAAGTCTTATTGATGAAAGCGTAAATGGAGTTGATGATATGGATAAATATGATATAGCAATACTAGGAGGAGGACCAGGGGGTTATGTGGCTGCCATAAGGGCAGCCCAGCTTGGCAATAAGGTCCTAGTAATAGAAAGGGATAGGCTCGGGGGCCTGTGTCTTAATTGGGGATGTATCCCTACTAAAACCTTGCTAGTAAGTGCAAGGCACTACAAGGATATTAAAAAAAGTGAAAGCTTTGGTATAGTTGGTATAAATCAAGATGAAGTTAAAATTGATTGGGATAAGCTTTTACAGAAAAAAGACTCTGTTGTTAATAAATTAGTTACTGGGGTTACCATGCTATTTAAGAAAAATGGAATTGACCATATAAATGGTGAGGGCAAGGTAATAGATGGTAGGACAATAAGGGTCAATGATAAAACTATAGAATTTGATAAACTTATAATAGGAACTGGGGCAGGCATAGAATTTCCAAAGTGGGATGGAATAGATAAAATGCTAGAAAAGGGAAAAGTTATTGACCACAAGGGAGTCTTGGGCTTAAAGGACCAACCAAAGGAAGTAGTAATTATAGGTAGTAACACCTATGCTGTTGAGTTTGCAACATTCTTTAATGCCATAGGGACAAAGACAACTTTAATTAACCCAGAAAAGACAATTATTCCCTACGAGGACAAGACCCTTGCCTCAAGCCTAGAAAGGCAACTTAAAAAAGATGGGGTAAAGATTGTATCTGAAGCTAGTCCAAAGTCTTTTAAAGATGACTCCCTACTTGTTGAGAGAAAGGGAAAGGAAGAAACTTACACTGGAGATTACTTTATTGTTATGATGGGAAGAAAGGCAAACTTAAGTGGTGTAGAGGCCTTAAAGTTGGACTTAGATAAAAATGGTTACATTAAAACTAATGATAAATTAGAAACTAACCTTAAAAATGTTTATGCTATAGGGGATGTAAATGGTAAGATCCCTCTTGCCCATGTGGCATCAGCTGAAGGTATAGTTGCAGTTGAGAACATTATGGGGATTGATAATAAGATGAACTATAATTTAGTTCCCCAGGTTGTCTATTCCTTCCCTGAAATTGCAAGTGTAGGCATTACTAAAGAGAGGGCAAAAGAAGAGGGTCTAGACTTTAGCGTGGGTAAGTTCCCCCTTGCAGCAAATGGAATGGCTATAGCAGAAGATGAAACTACAGGCTTTATTGAGGTTATTTCTGATAATGCATATGGGGAAATAATAGGGGTCCATATCATGGCACCAAGTGCATCTGATATGATTTCAGAAGCTGTGGCTATTATGCAAATTGAGGGCACAGTTTATGATTTAGTAAGGACTATCCACCCCCACCCAACCCTATCTGAGCCTTATGTTGAAGCTGCTTATGATATTATTGATAAGCCGATAAATATGTAGGGG
>CAZSLV010000065.1:0-10663 GCA_964607545.1 uncultured Gudongella sp.
GCCTAATTTACAAGGTGTATCAGAGTTTTTTCATCGTACAAGTGTCAAAGATGGGATTATAACCCCTTTATAGAAAAAGACAATCACCCATAATGGGTGATTGTCTTTTATTAATATTTTCCTAACCTAAATCATAGGATTCTATATTTTTTGTATTTTTTATTTCAAGCCTATCTACCATCATTTTATACTTATTTGTATCTCCTGATGTAAGTATTTCAACACTAGGCCTTCCACTTTTCTTTAATTTGCCTTCATTAGAAAGGATTACTCTCATAAATTTTGCCTGTTGGAAACCTGGATTAATGTAGTTAAGGGTTGGGTTAATATCTAAGAAAATATCTTCAACTAGGGGGTAGTGGGTACAAGCTAGGACTATATTGTAATAATCTCCCATTTCTGAAATCCTATCGAGGTGACCCTTTACGGTATCTCGTAGTTTTTTAGAATTGAAATCTCCCATGTCAATTAAGCTTGCTAATTCAGGGCTATTTTCAGACCCTATTTCCATGGTCTTATCTCTTTGTTTTAAGAGTCTTTCATAAACTCTTGTTTTTATAGTAAAGTCTGTCCCAAGTATTACCAACTTATGTATTCCCATCTTGTATATATGATCAACTGTTGGATTTATTATATCTACAATTGGAAAGTCATATTTACCCTTAAACCTATCTATAATTGTTGAAATGGTATTACATGCTATTGCTACCATTTTTACATTTCTACTTTTAAAGTAGTCTAAGATCTTAATTGTTAGTTGGTAAATTTCATCTTCACTCTTATTACCATAGGGTACATTTTTGCTATCCCCAAAGTATATTATATCTTCATGTTCCAACATTTTTCCCATTAACTTTAAAACTGTTAACCCACCTACTCCAGAATCCAAAACTCCAATAGGTCTATCCATAAATTTCCTCCTTATAAGGACATATCTCCTTTTTTGATATATCCCTTTTTTCTCATCCATTCTGATACTGAAAAAGCTATTATACCTGGGAATACAAAATGCATCAATAGTATTAATAAAAGTACATAGGCACTTGCCCCCATAGTCTCTATCATAGCTACTTGGCCTACAAGTCCACTTGTCCCCATGCCCGCCCCCAAGGAATTGCTAGTCATTTTAAGGACAAAGGTAGAAATTGGTCCTAGTATGGCTGATGCTATTATTGCAGGAATCCAAATAAGGGGGTTTTTTATTATATTTGGGACTTGCAACATGGATGTACCCAAGCCTTGGGCTATAAAACCACCCATCCCATTTTCCCTGTAGGAAGCAATTGCAAAACCTATCATATTAGCTGCACAACCTGCCGTTGCTGCACCTGCTGCAAGGCCTGTTAGGTTAAGAGATATTGCTAGGGCAGCTGAACTTATTGGGAGGGTTAAAATCATCCCCATTAAAACTGATACTATAACTCCCATTGGTATTGGGTGAAGCTCTGTTGCCTTGTTTATTACTGCTCCAATGCCAGAGATAAAGCCAGCTATGTAGGGACTTAAGTAATTGCCAACTAATCCCCCAACTATTATTGTAACTAGGGGTACAAGGATAATGTCAAATTTTGTTTTACCACTTACAAGTTTTGAAAGCTCCGCCCCTGCAAGGGCTGCTACAAAGGCTCCTACTGGCTCACCTATAGTAATTAAGGCTGTTGTACCATCAAAGGATATCGTTCCTGCCCCGATTGCTCCAGCTACTGCGGATGCAAAGATAGACAAGGGACTTGCCCCTACACTATAGGCAACCCCAACTCCAATTGCAGGCCCCATCATTCTTTGGGCTACATTCCCAAAATAAACAAGTTGGTCTATCCCAGAGTAGGTCCCTATTTGCTTAATAATAAGTCCAATTAAAAGTGATGAAAATAAGCCCAGGGCCATGCCATTTAGGATTTTTACAAAGTAATCTTGTATACCACTATTTTTTTTAGCCATCAATTTTCCCCTCTCGAGTATTTACTCCCACCTTAAGTCTTTGCCAAAAAACTTAAGGGGGATAAATTTATCAAAAATTCTAGAAAAGACCCTATCTGTGTATATTTCAGAAATCTCATTTGGAGTTAAATTAGTTGATATAATTGTCTTTTTCCCCCACAAAAGCCTTGTATTTACTATGTTAAATATTTCAGCATTTGTAAAGGTATTTGAAACTTCAGTTCCCAAGTCATCTATTATTAGTAAATCTGCCTGGAAAAGTAGGTCGTATTCATAATCAGATATATCTGAATCTCCTTTTCTAAACCTCCTCTTTTCCAAGATATCTAGGATGGTAAATGCTGTTTGGTAAATTACAATTTTATTTTTATCTAAAAGGGCCTTTGCAATACAATTGCACATATAGGTTTTTCCAAGGCCTGTAGTCCCATAAAACAATAAGTTGTGGCCATTTTTTTTATCAAAGTCTGAAATAAAGTCTTCTGCATATAGGATTATATCTGAAATATTTTCTTTGGGCGACTTGTCTTCATCTTCAAACTTTTTATCGCTAAATATGTCTAATTTAAAATTGCTAAAATTTTCTACTTCTAAAACATTATCAAGGTTGGACATTTTATAAGCCCTATTTATTAAAAGTTGCTTCATGCAAGAGCACCTTTCTCCATTTTCTATGTAACCAGTATCCTTGCAGGTTGCACATTCAAAAACAGGTTCTAAAAACTCTGCCGACATATTGTTTTCGGTTAAAAGATAGGCTTTTTCCATTTTTAAATTATCTATCTTTTTTTTAGTTTCACTAATTATTTTTTCACTTTCATCTTTAGCAAATAGCATTTTTTTTGCCATATCCAAGCCAATTTTTCTAATTTGATCATCTATTTCTTCTACTCTAGGCAATTCTTTATAAACCTGCCTTTGCCTTTTTAGCTTATCTCTTTGGCTCTTATCTCTTTTCTTCTCATATATTCTCTCAATTTGAGATATCATCGGGTTATTCATCTAATTCACCACTTTTCCCAAGCCTGTAGGCCTCTCTTTTCCTCTTTGCCATTTCTTCAAGTTCTTTTGCAGAATAGTTGCTAGACCTTTGTTCAAAGTTATGGAACCTAGTCTTATGACTGTAGGTTTTCTTTGCATATTGCTTAGGCCCTGTCTTTACTTGTTCTTCTCTTTTCTTATCTAGGACTTTAACATCTTCAAGGGTCTTTATTCCTTTTTCATACCAAGAATTCATTATTGCATCTATATATTTTACAGATACCTGCTGGACTTTGCTTGAAGACTCACATGCCTTTAAAACTAGGTCCATGGTAAAATTATAATCATCAAACCACTTGTTGATAAGTTTTAAGTCCCCTTCTGTCACACCCTTACTTGCTAGGCCCAAGGCCTTCATAACCCTTTCATACCTGTAATAAACAGCATCTGCTGTTTTAAAGTATTCCATAAGTACATCTATATTTGTAAGTCCCATATCATACCAGTTTTTTATAATTCCATCTACATAATTTATACTTCTCTTGCCTTTTTTTTCAACCCCATAGCTAAAGGCTTTTTCAATAACATCTGGGTTCATATTATAAGATTGAATCCAGCCTAGGACCTGTTGCTTCTCAAGGGGGGTAGTTTGCCTTCTCATCATATAGTCTATATTGTTAAACATCTTATTTATTATGGGAATTTGGTTAGCTTCGATTAAGTCTTGTGGGGAGGGCTTTGAAGCTTGCTTAGTTTTTTGTGGTTCTTTTTTTAAATTCATTAAGTTGTTTTTAATAAAAAGTTGCTTTAAGTTTAAAAAAAGCACCTTGTAATTTACATCCTCAGTTTTTTCCTTTTTAATTATCCCTTTTTCCTCCCAGAAATCCCAAGCCCTTAAGACATCTTCAAGGGGGATATCTAGGTGTTTTGCAATTGACTTATTTGTAAGTTCTATCTTATAGTCCTTGTCAGAGGCATACTTAAATCCAAGCAAGTAAACCTTCACATAGGTTCCATTTGCCATGGGCATGTAATCATTTAAAAAAATGTTATCAATGGGTGTAATCCCCAAATCCATATCTGTAGTTTCATTATAAAAGCTCATTTTTATCCTCTTCTCTACTTAATACCATTAAGAATCTCTTTTTTGTTAGCTTCATTTTGTAGATATAATTATATATCTTTTTATCCTTAAATACAAAGCAAGTTTTATATCTTTTATACTCTTCTGATCTTAAATCCAAATCTTGTATGGAGAATAAATCCAAGTAATATCCATCTTCTACAAAGCCAATTTTTTTATATAAGTTAAAGGCCCTTTGGTTAAATTCTGATACTTCCAAGTATAGGGTCTTCATGGATAATTCATTAAAGTAATAGGGCAAAAATAATTTTAAGGCCCTAGTCCCATAACCCCTACTAACCATATCTGGGTCAAAGACTATACCTAAAAAGGAAGACTTATTTAAAAAATTCCTATTTTTTATCCCCATATAGCCTATTAAAATACCCCTATTATCTTTTATAGAATAATACTTATTTCTAATAGAAAAGGTCTTTGACCTAAACCATTTTTTTATTTCATCATCATTTTCATATGGAAAATTATAATCTAATAGGAGGGGGTTTGTATGTAGGCCCCACCCTCTCATTTCTATTGCATCCTCCATAACAAGGGGTGCAATTTTTATATATTTATCCTTTAATATTGTCTTCATATTCCCACTCCAAATTAAATAACTCCGAGAAATACCACTCGAAGTCATTTTACCCTATATATTTCTTTTTTTGCAAGGAAGTATCTAATAATAGAATTTCTGTTTTACAAATCCTTAGCTTTAGTCTTTTAATTATCCACATTTATATACTTTTCCATATTTAAAAACTTTGTGAATTCTTGTTTAAAGACAAGTTCAATTTGGCCTGTTGGACCATTTCTGTGCTTTGCAATTATTAACTCTGCTATATTTTTTTGCTCAGACTCCTTATCGTAGTACTCATCCCTATACAAGAACATAACAACATCTGCATCTTGTTCTATTGCCCCTGACTCTCTTAAGTCAGATAAGATAGGCCTGTGGTCTGATCTTAATTCTGGAGCACGAGATAGCTGGGATAGTGCTATTACAGGACATTCCATTTCCTTTGCCAGGGCCTTTAATCCCCTTGATATGGAAGATATTTCTTGTTGCCTGTTTTCCGTTTTACCATCCATTTGCATAAGCTGTAAGTAGTCAACCACTACTAGGTCTAAGCCCTTTTCAACCTTAAGCCTCCTGCATTTTGCCTTCATCTCCATCATAGAAATACCTGCAGTATCATCTATGTATATGTCCATCTTGGAAAGGGGGGCCATGGAATTAACTATTTGTATCCATTCATCATCCACAAGGTTTCCACTTATTATCTTTTGCAAGTCTACATGGGCTGTGGAGCTTATAATCCTTTGTACCAATTGTTCTTTAGACATCTCAAGTGAAAATATGGCAACTTTCCCCTTACCCTTAAGGGAGGCATTGGTTGCTATATTTACCCCTAGGGCAGTTTTACCCATAGAAGGCCTTGCCGCCAAAAGAATTAAGTCAGATTTTTGAAGGCCTGATAGTTTTAAGTCTAGGTCAGCATAACCAGTAGTTATACCCGTTAGCTGGCCCTTATTTGCAGCTCTTTCTTCAATTTGGGCAAAGCTTTTAAGTAACACCTCATTTATGGGAAAGAAACTCTTCCTATGGGCCCCTTGGGTTATATCAAATATATTTTTTTCTGCTTTTTCTATTATTGTATTTACACTTTCAGAGTTATCATAAGCTAGGCCCATGATTTCATTGCTAGACCCTATAAGTCTTCTAAGAATTGATTTTTCTTCAACTATATCACAGTAGTACTTAGTGTTAGCAGTAGTTGCAATACTGCTAGATAAATTTGCAAGGTAATTAATCCCCCCAATACTTTCTAGGGTAGTCCTTCGTTTTAATTCTTCAGAAAGGGTGATTAAGTCTACAGGCTCATTCCTATTATTTAGAACTAGGACTGCTTCGTATATCTCCCTATTTGCTTCCTTGTAAAAGTCATCTGGTCTTAGGTGTTCAATAGCAGTGTTTATAGCTTCCTTATCTAAGAGCAAGGCCCCTAAAACCGATTGCTCAGCCTCAATACTATGTGGAGGTATCCTCCCTATTACATTTTCCATTCCATACCCCTCTTTATTCTACTGAGACTTCAACCTTTAAGCTTGCTTGAACTTCTGGGTGGAGCTTTAAATCTACCACACTTACACCCGCTACCTTTATATTATCCTTCATATCAATCTTTCTCTTATCAATTTCAATATTATGCTGGTCTTTTAACTTACTTGCTATTTCAGAAGATGTGATGGAACCAAAAAGTCTTCCTTCACTACCACCTTTAGCACTTACCTTTACACTTAAACTTTCTATCTTTTCCTTAAGTTTTAGGGCATCTTTTAAGTCATTTTCTAACTTATTTCTTTCTAACTCTTTGTCTTGTTCCCATTTTTTTAAGTTCTCTTGTGTAGCTTCAACAGCCATTCCCCTTGGGATTAAGAAATTTCTTGCATGACCATCCTTAGCATTGATTAGGTCACCTGCCACGCCTTGTCCTTTTACATCTTTTAATAAAATTACCTTCATTTCTTTTCACCTTCCTCTAAATAATCTCCTATAATTCCTATTAGCAGTTTTTCAACTTCTTCCATTGAAAGCTTTTCTACCTGGGCCCCTGCACTTGTTAGGTGGCCCCCCCCACCAAGCTTTTCTAAAATTAATTGTACACTTAAACTTCCAAGGGACCTTCCTGATATGTGAATTTTATCCTCTAGTTGACTTAGGACAAATGATGCATCTACCCCATTTATATTTAATAGTTCATTTGCAGCTTGGGCAGCTATTAAGGTTGAGTCATCCATCTTTTCTTCAAGTCTGCCTATGGCTATTTTATCATATATGATTTTTGAAGATTGTATTACCATGGATTTGTTTTTAAAGGTACTTATATCATCCCTAAACAATTGTTTTACAACTGTTGTGTCTGCCCCTGCTCTTTTTAGTACAGAAGCTGCCTCAAAGGTCCTTACCCCTGTTTGGAAGGAAAAATTCTTGGTATCAACCATTATCCCTGCAAGGAGGGCTTCAGCTTCAAACTTTGTAAGGTTTGGTTCATTTGTCATATAGGTTAAAACTTCTGTAACCAATTCAGATGCCGATGATGCATAGGGCTCTAAATATACTAGGACAGGGTCCTTGATAAAGGCTGCCCCCCTCCTATGGTGGTCAATTACAACAACCTTGGGTATCCTATCAAGTAATAAGGGTTCTTCTGTCATTGCAGGCCTGTGGTTGTCAACTACTATTAAAAGCGAATCCTTGCTTGCTATATTCAAGGCTTCTTCGCTTGTTACAATTTTCTTTAGCATTTGAGGACTGTGGGTTTTCATTCTTTCCATAAGGTTTCTAATAGATGGGTTTACCCCATTTAAAACCAAGTAAGCTTCCTTGTCCCTATTTTCTATGGCCCTCATAACCCCAATTGCTGACCCAATAGAGTCCATGTCTGGATTTTTATGGCCCATGACAAAGACATTGTCACTTTGGTCAATTAATTGCCTTAAGGCATCCCCTATAACCCTTGCCTTTACCTTGTTTCTTTTTTCTAGGGCCTTAGATTTTCCTCCATAAAAGTCAAATGCACTTCCATTATTTACAACTGCCTGGTCTCCCCCCCTACCAAGGGCAATATCTATTGCAGCATTGGCATTAGCATAGGATTCCAAAATGGACCCTTCAGCCTGACAGGCCCCAATAGAAAGGGTGATTGGAATTGTATTACCCATATCTAAGTCTCTAATTTGGTCTAAGAGGTCAAATTTTTTCGACTTAATAATTTCAAGCCCTTCTTGATTTATTACAACTAAGAACTTGTCGTTTTCAAATTTTCTAACCAAGCCCCCATACTGGCTAAAGTAAGTGTTAATTAGCTGGTCTATCTCAGCTAAGACTATTGGCCTATGGGTATCTGGGGTTGTATTTTTAACATCATCGTAATTATCAACATCAATTAAAATTACCACTGTTTTGTTATTTGTTGCTTGCTTTTTTAAAACTTCATACTCAGTATCATCAACCCAGTATAGGACTGTAAGCTTACCCTTTCCAGTACTTATCTTATCAGTTAAAAAGTTAGGGTATACATTAAAGCTCTTATCTAAATAGTCAATATTTAAGTACTCATTTTCAGATTTCTGTTTCATTTCTGATAGGTTAAAGGTTGGTATAAGCTCGCTAATTGACTTGTTTATCAAGTCATCTTCTTCCATTAAGGCTAAAAATGGGGTGTTATACCAAGAGATCAAACCTTCTTCATCTATAAAAACAATTGGAAATGGCATGTTAAAGATTGCATGCTTTGTAGCTGAGTCAAAATCATGGGCTAAGCCCTCTATATATTTATTTAAATCCTTTTTCTTTTGGTCGATTTTTTGCTTGCTATAGTATATTATATAGGCGACAATCAAAGCGAGAATAAAGGCAACAATAGGCTGAAAAAAAGCTACTACTACAACCATTAAAGCCATCACTATAAGATATAGTCGTATATCTGACCATGTGAATAATTTGTTCTTCATAGTTTCCCCCCTAACTATTTTGTCTTTCTCCTTTTTATCTTTCTAAAGTCAAAGACTAAGTCTATGCCCCCTACTAGAGAAATAAAGGTTAAAATTGGCGATATAAAAATACTTAAGCCAATTATAAAAAATCTTATAAACTTGTTTTGCCTCCATTTTATAAGAAAAAAATCTAATACTGCAAGTCCTTGTAGTATAAAAACTAAACCTATTAGGACAATTAAGTTAATAGATATAGTTTCATAGTACTTAGGATCAAAGCCCCGCATTAAAAATGCCCCTAAAAACATTACTAGGGCTCCTAGGGCAAAATTATTTGGAGCTGCAAATTTATGAAGCCAAGGCATGGAAATTACTCCTATGCCAAATATCCTAAGTAAATAGACAGAAATTATATAATTTAGGTAACTTACCCCCAAGGCTAGGATCATTAAAATAGAAGGCAGGATAAGTATTATATACTTATAGACATCTTGTAATAAAAGCCTTGTCCTATCTACTTCTAAGTTGCTAAAGCCCATTTGCTTTAGCATGTCTACTTGTAAAAATAAGGTTTCTTTAAAGCTTTCTTCTAACTCATTTACTATACTAAGGCCCCTTAAACTATCTGCTAAGAAAAATAAGATTAGGGAACTAGCAAAGAAAGTTAAGGCTCCTGTTAAAAGAGTTTCAATGGGCCTTCTCCTTTTTTTCATACTATAGACCATAGTAGCAACAAGGGGTGTAAATAGGATTATTAAAACATAGGTGTTCGTTATATCTTCTAGGATACCAAGAACAAGGCTACCTAGTAGGGAAACTACAATCCCATGATTTAGGCCATATTTTACCCCATAAATAATAAACCCTAGTGGGTATAGGATAAGTAGAAAGGGTAGGTATGATAGGGATACAATCCCTAGTAATACACTTAATGCAACTATACCAGCCCCTTCTATAATAGGCTGGACTAATTTATTGTCTTCGCTCAAAAATTCCACCTCATTTTGCGTAAGTCTACTTTGTCTATACCTATTCATTATATTATATCCTAGCCTAAATTGAAAGGGTTCCTTCTAGGATGGCTTTTTAATAATTGCTTTTATTAATAGAGAAAAAAAAAGAGAGGTTATCCTCTCTTATTCTGCGCTGTATGGCAATAATGCAACTTGTCTTGCTCTTTTAATAGCAATTGTAAGCTGTCTTTGGTGCTTTGAGCATGTTCCTGAAACTCTTCTAGGAAGAATCTTTCCTCTTTCAGTTATATGCTTTTTAAGTTTGCTAATGTCTTTATAGTCAATATGCGTAGACTTGTCTGCACAAAAACTACACACTTTTTTTCTAGGTTTAAATCTTCTTTGCATCTTTTTCCCTCCTTATTTAGAACGGAATGTCATCATTATCAGTTGGATGGAAACCGCCTACATCAGGAAAATCGTTGTCGTTAGAAGTTTGAGGTGATTTATTACTTGAATCGCCCCACTCTAAAAATTCAACAGTATTGGCAACTACTTCTGTTGTATAGACTCTCTTACCGTCTTTATCATCGTAGCTACCTGTTTGAATTCTTCCATTTACGCCAACTAGTTTACCCTTTGTTAAGAAGTTTGCACAGTTTTCAGCTGTCTTACCCCAAACAACAATTCTAATAAAATCAGCTGTTGGCTGATTTTTTGATTCCATTTCCGCTTTTTTATCTTTTGAAAGATTTTTATCAACAGCCAATGAAAATGTGGATACTGCTGTACCTGAATTTGGTATATACCTTAACTCAGGATCCCTTGTCAATCTACCAATTAAAACAACATTATTCATTTAATTCACCCATCCTTAGATTATTCTTCCACTCTAGTGATCATGTGTCTCATAATGCCGTCTGAAATCTTAGCTATTCTGTCGAATTCACTAACAACTTCTGGGTTTGATTCGAAGTTTATCAATACATAATATCCTTCTGCTAAATCATCGATTAGGTAGGCAAGCTTTCTCATACCCCACTCATCAAGTGTTGTAATGCTACCACCTGTTTCAATAATTCCTTTGAACCTTTCCAATAAGGCGTTTCTCTTTTCTTCTTCAAGATTTGGGTAAAAGATTACCATTGCTTCATATTTTCTCATT
>CAZSLV010000066.1:0-10559 GCA_964607545.1 uncultured Gudongella sp.
ATATGACATTTTATCAGAATAAATTTAATATGACATTATCATAGAATAACTACAAAGGAAGTATTATTTAATTGACAAGTCATGCTTTAATTGGTAAACTTAGATTGTAATTAAATATGGCTCATATAGTTCCCATAATATGGTTGGGAAATTTCTATAAGGTGACCGCAATCATCTTACTATGAGCGAAAGTGTACCTAGGGTTCCGTGAGTTTTTTACTCAGCTGGTCCAAGCGGTACAGGTGCAATAAGTGCATCACACCGAAGGGATAAAAGCCCAGTCGGGTAGGTTTCGCTGACCTGCCTGACTGGGCTATATTTTTTTTCAAAAGATAAGATTAAAGGGAGGAATTATCATTGGAAAAGTTTTTTAAGCTTAAGGACCACGGTAGTGATGTAAAAACAGAGGTGCTAGCAGGTATCACGACATTTATGACAATGGCTTACATTTTAGCAGTAAACCCAAGTATTTTATCAGCAACTGGTATGGACCCAGGGGGAGTATTTACAGCAACTGTAGTTTCATCTTTGTTTGCAACACTAATCATGGCCCTTTATGCCAAGTATCCATTTGCCCTTGCACCAGGCATGGGGTTAAATGCTTTCTTTGCATTTTACGTAGTTCTAGGACCACTTGGAAAGTCATGGCAATTTGCCTTAACAGCAGTCTTAATTGAAGGAATCATATTTATATTATTATCTTTTGTAAAAGCTAGAGAGGCTATCTTTGATTCTATACCAATGAATTTAAAGCATGCTGTTTCAGTTGGAATTGGCTTATTTATTGCTTTTATTGGACTTAGTGGGGCAGGGGTTGTAATCCAAGGAGATGGAACCATTGTAGCCCTAGGAAATGTTTTATCGGCACCAGTATTGGTTGCCATGCTTGGAATTATAATAACAGGTTTTTTACTAGCAAAAAAAATAAATGGAGCAATTTTAATAGGAATTATTGCTACCACCTTAATAGGAATACCCTTTGGAGTTACTATAGTTCCAGAAGGATTTAAAATTTTAAGTATGCCTCCTTCAGTTAAGGATGTAGCCTTTCAATTTGTAGGATTTGAAGAAATTTTTTCATGGGAAATGTTAGTTGTAGTCTTTACCTTCCTTTTTGTAGATATATTTGACACAGTTGGAACCCTTGCTGGGGTTTCATCTAAGGCTGGTATGCTAGATGAAAATGGCAAACTTCCTAGGGTAGGAAAGGCTCTTATGGCTGATGCTTTAGGAACAGTAGCCGGGGCATGTTTGGGTACAAGTACAGTAACAACTTATGTTGAATCAAGCGCAGGAGTTGCTGAAGGAGGTAGGACCGGACTTACATCACTTTCTACAGCAGGTATGTTTTTCCTAGCCTTGTTCTTTGCACCCCTATTTACAATGATACCTTCAGCTGCAACAGCTCCAGCCCTTGTTATAGTTGGTTTATTTATGATGGGGCCTATAGCAAAAATTGACTTTGCAGATTTTACCGAAGCTATACCAGCATTTTTAACTATAGTTATGATGCCTTTTGCCTATAGTATAGCTGATGGAATTGTATTTGGTATGTTATCTTATGTCCTACTTAAGTTACTAACAGGTCGTACAAAAGAAGTTTCAAAGGTTATGTGGGTACTTGCAATATTGTTTATACTTAAGTTTATATTTATATAAGGAGGTAAAAACATGGAATTGCTTTATAAAGGAAAGACTAAAGATGTGTATAAGTTAGAAGATGGAAACTATGTTTTAAAGTTTAAAGATGATGTTACAGGGACAAATGGAGTTTTTGACCCAGGTGCTAATACAGTAGGCCTAAAAATAGAAGGTGTGGGTCAGGCTGGCTTAAAGCTTACTAGCTACTTTTATGAAAAAATGAACTCTATAGGGATCCCAACTCACTTTGTTAGTGCAAATATAAGTGATAACACAATGACAGTTCTTCCTGCCAAGATGTTTGGCAAGGGGGTTGAGGTAATTTGTAGGTATAGGGCAGTTGGCAGCTTCTTAAGAAGGTATGGTATGTATGCAAAAGAAGGCCAAGAACTTGATGCTTATGTTGAGGTTACCTTAAAGGATGACGATAGGAATGATCCCCTAATTACTGATGAAGCTTTAGAAATGTTAGGTATAATGACAAAAGAAGAGTATAAAATCTTAACTAACCTAACTAAGAAGATAGGTCAGTTTGTAAAAGATGAATTAGCTAAGAAGGATTTAGAGTTATATGATATAAAGTTTGAATTTGGAAGGGTAGGAAGTGATGACCATATTGCGCTTATAGATGAAATATCTGGGGGAAATATGAGAGCTTATAAGGATGGTAAGTACGTTCCACCATTAAAGCTTGAGCAATTGATGCTAGGCTAGCAAAAAATCCCAGGAGGATAGGTTATTTAAATCTATCCATCTGGGTTTTATAGTTAAAAGGAAAGATAAAAAAGTTAAAAGAAAATAAGGAGGCTCACACAATGAAAGTTTCTATAGTTATGGGAAGTATGTCAGATAAGCCAATAGGAGATAAGGTAGTTAAGGTATTAGAAGATTTTGGAGTTTCATATGAATTAAGGGTAATATCTGCCCACAGGACTCCTCATATAGCAAAAGACTTTGCTGAAAATGCAGAGAAAAAGGGTACAGAAGTAATTGTTGCAATAGCAGGAAAGGCAGCCCACCTTGCAGGAGTCCTTGCTGGCATTTCGACTCTTCCAGTAATAGGGATACCAGCAAAATCATCTACTATGGATGGGTTAGATTCTCTACTTTCAGTGGTTCAAATGCCAAAAGGGGTCCCAGTTGCAACGGTTGCCATTGATGGGGGAGAAAATGGGGGCTTACTTGCAGTTCAAATTTTATCTGTAAAATACCCTGAACTTAGGGAAAAGTTCAAAGGCTTTAAAGAAACTATGGCTGAAGAAACTATTAGAATGGATAAGGAACTTAACAATTAGGAGGCTTTTTAATGAGTGGTGTCATAGGTGTATATAGTAAAGAAAACGAAAGCGTATCTTCATTAATTTACTACGGCTTGTATGCCCTCCAGCATAGGGGGGAAATCAGTGCAGGTATAGCTGTAAATAACAATGGTTTTGTAGACTATGTAAAGGATATGGGCCTAGTAAATGAAGTATTTAACAATGAAACTATAAGCAGGCTAAGGGGAAATATAGCACTTGGACACGTAAGATATGCAGCATCCTTTGAAGCTAAGGATAAAATAAATGCCCAACCCTTGGTAGTAGGCTATAAAAAGGGGGCCCTGGGGATAGTTCTTGATGGGAGTATTGTAAACTTTAGAGGCTTAAGGGACCAAATGGAAGATATGGGGTCCATCTTTCAAACTGATTTAGATACTGAAGTTATAGCAAATTTAATAGCCAGATACCACAAGGATGACTTTAATGAAGCTATAATTAGGAGTTTAAGTGAAGTAAAGGGGTCTTATGCAATAATAGGTATGACAAATGATAGGCTAGTTGCAGCAAGGGATCCAAATGGGATTAAACCCCTATCTATTGGGAAAATTGGTGAAGATTATATTATAGCATCAGAAACTTGTGCCTTTGATACTATAGGGGCAGACTTTATTAGGGATGTGGAACCAGGTGAAATAGTAATGATAAATGATGACGGCCTAAGCACTGTATGGAGTGAACCTAAGAAAAGAGCCCTTTGTTTATTTGAACTTGTTTACCTATCAAGGCCAGATAGTACAATTGATGATAAGAGCGTTTATATAGCAAGGCAAGAAGCAGGAAAACAATTATACAAGGAATATCCAACAAAGGCAGATATCGTAATAGGGGCACCTGATTCAGGGATTGTTGCTGCAATAGGCTATGCCCAAGGGTCAGGAATTCCCTATGCAGAAGGGATAATAAAAAACAGGTATGTGGGTAGGACCTTTATAGAACCAAGCCAAGCCATAAGGGAACAAGGGGTAAGGATTAAATTAAATGCCCTTAAGGAAAATATAAAGGGTAAGAGCCTTATACTTGTGGATGATTCAATTGTCAGGGGGACTACCATCAAAAGAACAGTTCAAATGTTAAAAAATGCTGGGGCTAAAGAGGTCCATGTAAGGATTTCATCTCCACCTGTAATATATACTTGTTATTTAGGTGTTGATACCCCATCAGAGGATAAATTAATTTCTAACTATATGGATGTTGAAGAACTAAGGGCTCAAATTGGGGCCGACTCCCTTTACTTTATATCCCTAGAAGGCCTAGTAAAGGCAGTTGGAGGGGAAAATGGTTTTTGTAAGGGGTGTTTTAGTGGAAATTACCCAGTTGAAAGGGAAGAACTATAATGGAGGAAAAAACATGTCGCTAAACTATAAGGATGCAGGGGTAGATAAGGAAGCAGGCTATAAGGAAGTTCAGTTGATAAAGGGCCTTGTTGAAAAAACTAGAACAAGGGGTGTATTGTCAAGCTTGGGAGGATTTTCAGGCTTATTTGAACTTGATATGAAGGACTTAAAAGAACCTGTCTTAGTTTCTGGAACAGATGGGGTGGGTACAAAGTTAAAGCTTGCCTTTATGATGGATAAGCACAATACAATTGGAGAAGATTGCGTAGCCATGTGTGTAAATGATATCCTATGCCAGGGGGCCAAACCCTTATTTTTCCTCGATTATATTGCAACGGGAAAACTTATACCAGAAAAGATGGCTAGTGTAGTAGAGGGAATAGCCGAGGGTTGTTTAAAGGCAGAGTGTGCCCTAATTGGGGGAGAAACTGCTGAAATGCCAGGCTTTTATGCAGATGGGGAGTATGATGTTGCAGGCTTTAGTGTGGGAGTAGTAGATAAAGAAAAAATTATAACAGGTCATGATGTAAGGCCTGGAGATGTAATTTTAGGACTACCATCAAGTGGGGTCCACAGTAATGGTTTTTCCTTAATAAGAAAGATTGTCTTTGATAAAATGAAGCTTGAACTTGAAGACTACTATGAAGAACTAGGTAAAACCCTAGGTGAGGAACTTCTTACACCCACTAGAATATATGTAAAAGAAATCCTAGAACTTTTTAAAAAGGTTAAGATAAAATCAATTTCCCATATAACGGGGGGAGGCTTTTATGAAAACATTCCAAGAATGCTTAAAGAAAACACCAGGGCCCTTGTAGATACTAGTAAGATAAGAGTCCCAGAAATATTCAACCTTTTAATGAAGTGGGGAAATGTTAGCCTAGATGAAATGTATGGAACCTTTAACATGGGAATAGGGATGGTTTTAATTGTTGCAAGTGAAGATGTGGATACAGTAATAAGGGCCAATAAGGACATTATAATCTTAGGCAAGATAGAAGAGGGAGAAAAGGGTGTTGACTTATGCCTAGAAAAAAAATAGGAGTATTGATATCAGGTGGGGGGACCAACCTACAAGCTATTATAGATGCTTGTGATGATAATACTATAGATGCAAGTATAGAACTTGTAATTTCAAATAAAGAAGGGGCCTATGGGCTAGAAAGGGCAAAAAATGCTAATATAGACTCTCTTTTTATAAATCCAAAAGGCTTATCTAGCATGGAATATGACTTAGAACTTATAAGCCACCTTGAAAAAAAGGATGTTGACCTTGTTGTTTTAGCAGGCTTTTTAAAGGTCCTATCCCCTGTATTTATAAATAGGTATAGGGGTAGGATTATTAATATCCACCCATCCTTAATTCCAGAGTTTTGTGGGGATGGCTTTTATGGAGATAGGGTTCACAAGGCTGTTTTAGATGCGGGTTCTTTAGTAAGCGGTGCTACAGTCCATTATGTTGATGAAGGGACTGATACGGGGAAGATTATCTTACAAGAAAGCACAGAAGTCTTAAAAGATGATACTGTTTCATCTTTACAAAAAAGAGTATTAGAACTTGAACACAAGCTACTTGTAAAAGCCCTTTGTGAGATTTGCAAATAAAGAAAAGGAGAAACTTATGAAACGAGCCTTAATTAGTGTATATGATAAGACGGGTATAGTAGAATTTTCTAGGGACCTAGTAGACTTAGGTTGGGAAATAATATCAACCGGTGGTACCTATAAGCTTTTAAAAGAAAACAATATAGATGCTAGGGAAGTAGATGAAGTTACGAATTTTCCTGAGATACTAGATGGGAGGGTCAAGACCCTTAACCCCTATATCCATGGTGGCATCCTTTTTAAAAGGGATGAAAAGACCCATGTAGATAAAATTAATGAACTTGGGATTGAGGGCATAGATATGATTGTAAATAACCTTTATCCCTTTGAAGAAACCCTACATAAAAATGGAATTACAGAAGAAGAGATTATTGAAAATATAGATATAGGTGGGCCTTCAATGATTAGGGCAGGGGCTAAGAACTTTAAAGATGTCATAGTTCTTATAGACCCAAGGGATTATAGGATGGTCCTAGAAAAGATTAAAGAAAAAAATGATCTTGATTTACAAACAAAAAAATACTTGGCAAAAAAAGTATTTAATTACACTGCCTATTATGATTCTTTAATAGGCCAGTATTTTAACAAGGAACTTAAGGATGATTTTCCAGATTTACTAACCCTTCCCTATAGGAAAAAAACTACCTTAAGGTATGGTGAAAATCCCCACCAAAGGGCTAGCTTTTATTTAGACCATGAGGACCTTGAAGGTACAATAGGTGGTATGAAGCAAATTCATGGAAGGGAACTTTCCTACAATAATATTAACGATGCAAATGGGGCAATTAATTTATTAAAAGAATTTACCCAAGCTAGTGCAGTTGCAGTTAAACATGCTAACCCATGCGGGGTAGGAAGTGGATCTAGTATTGAAGAAGCCTTTATAAAGGCTTATGAATGCGATAAGGAGTCTATCTTTGGAGGAATTGTAGCCTTAAACCGTCAAGTTACTTATGACCTTAGCCTACTTTTAAATAAAATATTTTTAGAAATTGTAATTGCACCAAGTTTTTCCAGCGAAGCCTTAGAAGTACTTACTCAAAAGAAAAATATAAGGCTTCTAGAAATAAAAGAGATTTCAGAAAAAGTTTATAAAAGACCCGCCATAAAACAAGTTGATGGGGGGCTACTGCTACAAGATAAAAATTTAGATGTCCTCCTAGATGATTTAAATATTGTGACAAATGAATTTCCTAATGAAAAAGAATTGGATGATATGGTATTTGCATGGAAGATTGCAAAACACATATCATCAAATGGGGTAGTTATAGCAAAAGATTCTGCAAGTATAGGGATTGGACTTGGAGAAGTAAACAGGTTTTGGGCTGTAGAAGAAGCAATAGAAAGGGCAGGAGATAAAGTAAGTGGGGCAGTTTTAGCATCAGATGGGTTTTTTCCCTTTAAAGACTCTATTGAAGCCATAGCAAAAGCTGGAGTAACTTGTATTATACAACCAGGGGGATCTATTAAGGACCCTGAAGTTATAGAAGCTGCAAATAAGGCTAAGATTAAGATGGTATTTACTAATATCAGGCATTTTAGGCACTAGGAGGGATTTTTAAATGAAAATACTAGTAATAGGAAGCGGCGGACGGGAGCATGCCTTGTGCTGGAAGCTAAATAAGTCAAAAAAAGTAGATGAGATTTACTGTGCACCTGGAAATGCTGGCACGGGAACCCTAGCAAAAAACATAGATATAAAAGCAAATGATTTATCAGGCCTATTAAACTTTGCCCTAAAAGAAAAAATAGACTTGACCCTAGTCGGGCCAGAAGACCCCCTTGTCCTAGGTATAGTAGACTTATTTGAATCCAATAATTTGAAAATATTTGGGCCAAATAAGTTTGGAGCAAGGCTTGAAGCAAGCAAGGATTTTTCTAAAGAATTTATGATTAAATACGGGGTTCCAACAGCAAAGTATAAAACCTTTTATGACTATGATTCAGCTGTTTTGGGGATTGAAAGTTTTTCCTACCCCCTAGTAATAAAGGCTGATGGACTTTGTCTTGGAAAAGGAGTTGTTATTTGCCATGATAAAGAAACAGCCCATAAAACCCTGGATGATATATTAAATAAAAAGGTATTTGGCAAGGAAGGGGAAAGAGTAGTTATAGAAGAATTTTTACATGGGATTGAAGCATCCTTACTATGCTTTGTTTCTCATAATAAGATCTTCCCCATGGAAAGTGCCAAGGACTATAAACAAATTTATGAAAATGACAAGGGGCCAAACACAGGCGGAGTTGGGTGCTATTCACCAAACCACCTATTTACTGACTCTTTAAAGGAAAAGATTAAGGTTGAAGTTTTAAATAAAATTGAAAATGGGCTAAATAAGGATGGACATGATTACACAGGGGTCTTATTTATTGGCTTTATGATAGATAAAGAAAAACCAAAAGTAATGGAATTTAATGCAAGGTTTGGTGACCCAGAAACCCAAGTTGTAATCCCAAGGTTAGAATCAGACCTAGTAGAAGTATTACTAAAGGCCATAGGAAATGACTTAAAGGCTAGTGATATAGTTTGGAAAAAAGAGCCTTGTGTGACAGTAGTCTTAACTTCAAAGGGGTACCCTGGTCCTTATACTAAGGGGTATAAGATAGAAGGTTTAGATAATTTGTCAAAAGAAATTATTGTTTTTCACAATGGGACAAAAGAAGAAAATGGTGAATTAGTAACTAATGGGGGTAGGGTTTTATCCATTACCGAACTAGGTCCGATTAAGGAGACAAGAGGGCAAATTTACGAAGAAATAAATAAGATAAATTTTCAAGGTTTATGCTATAGAAAAGATATTGCTTTATTTGAATAAATAATTAGAAATTATTGTAGTTTAAAAAATTTGAATTATCTGATATACTTAAATGTAGTATTGTCTTAAAAAATATTAAAAAATCAGTAGCTAATATAACTGATTAACACTATTAAAAGGGGGAATTAATTTGAAAACAGATGTTCAAATAGCACAGGAAGCCAAGATGCTACCCATTACAGAAGTAGCTGCTAAACTTAACATTTCAGAGGATGATTTAGTACATTACGGTAAGTACAAGGCTAAGGTATCCTTAGATGTACTTGAAAGATTAAAAGATAAACCAGATGGTAAGTTAGTCCTTGTTACTGCAATTAACCCAACACCAGCAGGAGAAGGAAAGACAACCACAAACATAGGGCTTTCAATGGGCCTAAGCAAAATTGGCAAAACAACTATAACAGCTCTAAGAGAACCATCTTTAGGACCTAGCTTTGGTATGAAGGGTGGGGCTGCTGGTGGTGGTTTTGCACAAGTAGTACCTATGGCAGATATCAACCTTCATTTTACTGGAGATTTTCATGCTATAACAGCTTCAAACAACTTGATATCAGCTCTTTTAGATAATCATATTCACCAAGGTAATGTTCTAGGAATTGACCCAAGAAGGGTTGTTTGGAAAAGAGTTTTAGATATGAATGATAGGGCCCTTAGGAGTATAGTTGTTGGCCTAGGTGGAAAGCCAAACGGTATGCCAAGGGAAGATGGATTTGATATTACAGTTGCATCAGAAATTATGGCTATCTTCTGTTTAGCTTCTGACTTAGAAGATTTAAAAAGAAGAGTTTCCGAAATTATAGTTGCATATAAGTTTGATGGAAGTCCTGTATTTGCAAGAGACATAAATGCTCAAGGTGCAGTTGCCCTTTTATTAAAGGATGCCATAGCTCCTAACCTAGTACAAACATTAGAAAACACTCCAGCCTTAATTCACGGTGGACCATTTGCTAATATTGCCCATGGTTGTAACTCAATGCTTGCTACTAAATTAGGTTTAAAACTTGCAGATTACACAGTAACTGAGGCAGGCTTTGGAGCTGATTTAGGAGCAGAAAAATTCTTTGATATCAAGGCAAGATTTGGAGATTTAAAACCAGATGTAACAGTTATAGTTGGAACTGTTAGGGCTTTAAAACACCACGGTGGAGCTAAAAAAGACGAACTAGGTGTAGAAAATCTTGATTTCCTATCAAGAGGATTTAAAAACCTTGAAAAACATATTGAAAATGTCAATAAATTTGGAGTACCTGCAGTAGTTGCTATAAATAAATTCCCAACGGATACTCAAGCTGAAATAGACTTTGTCTTAAATAGGTGTAATGAACTAGGAGTAAAGGCAGTGTTATCAGATGTTTGGGCTCATGGTGGAGATGGTGGAGTTGAAATGGCTAAGGCTGTAGTAGAAGTTGCTGAAAAAGGCGAAGCTAACTTCAAACCACTTTATGATGTAAATGACACTATACCAGAAAAAATTGAAAAGATTGCAAAAGAAATATATGGAGCAGAGGGTGTAGACTTTACTAACAAGTGCTTAAAGGAAATTGGGAATATTGCTAAGATGGGCTTTGATAAGATGCCAATTTGTATGGCTAAAACTCAATACTCCCTATCAGATGATCCGTTGCTATTAGGAAGACCAGAAGGCTTTAGGATAACTGTAAGAGATATTAAGGTTTCTAGAGGGGCAGGCTTCTTAGTTGCCTTAACAGGAGATATTATGACAATGCCTGGACTACCAAAAGTTCCTTCAGCTGACAATATAGACATATTAGAAAGTGGAGAAATAGTAGGCTTATTCTAAATCTTTAAATTTTGCTGGGTGAAATTCCCAGCTTTTTGTT
>CAZSLV010000067.1:0-283 GCA_964607545.1 uncultured Gudongella sp.
ATTGTGTTTAAAGTACTTAGGGCCTTTATTCTTTATTTTTGCTGCAGAACTCAAGAGACCTTTAAGATTTACGTTCAACTAATAGATGATGAAAACAATTACTGGTCACAAAATCGAAGCTATCCAACAAATACTGACATCGAATTATATTATAAGGATATTGATGACATTGATAGTTGGAAATACAAAGATGAAATAGGGGAACCCGAAGTAGAAGTAGAAGTAGTTGCGAATCCAGCATTAACAATAGAAAAAACAGCAGGTCAAGCAACCTACTCAGCAG
>CAZSLV010000067.1:383-10473 GCA_964607545.1 uncultured Gudongella sp.
TACAGTAACACAAGCTGATCTTGATGCAGGAAGTATAACAAACGTAGCTTCAGCAACATTTGGAGATACAGTTTCAGAACCAGATACAGTAACAGTAACAACAGAAGCGAATCCAGCATTAACAATAGAAAAAACAGCAGGTCAAGCAACCTACTCAGCAGTAGGAGAAGAAATCACTTACACTTACAAAGTAACTAATAGTGGAAACATAACACTAGCAGGGCCATTTGTAATAAGTGATGACAATATAGACGCTGGTCAAACTGTTCAAGTTGCAGGACCATTAGCACCAGGTGCAAGTGGAACAACAACAGCAATTCGTACAGTAACACAAGCTGATCTTGATGCAGGAAGTATAACAAACGTAGCTTCAGCATCATTTGGAGATACAACTTCAAATGAAGCAACACTAACAGTAAGAGCTGTACAAACACCAGGAATGGAAACAACAAAAGATGGAGAATATGATCTTGGTGAAGGAGAGACAAGTCAAGTAGGCGATATAATTCACTATACAATCACAGTAACAAATACTGGAAATACAACTCTAACAAATGTAGTTGTAGTAGATGCAATGTTAGGCTTAAACGAAACAGTAGCTGAGATTAAAGTAGGGGAAACTTGGACTCACGAACAAGATTATGAAATCACACAAGCAGATATAGATGCAGGATCAGTAGTAAACACAGTACTAGTAGATGGTGAAGAAACAGAAGAAGAAACACCATTAGGACAAACGGCAAAATTAAAAGTTGAAAAATCAGCAGATAAAGCAGAATTCTCAGCAACAGGTGAAAAGATCACTTACACCTATGTTGTAACAAACACAGGAAATGTAACAATATCTGGACCATTCTTACTAGAAGATGACAAGATAGCAGATATAGATACGAGTTCAGCACCTGTAGAATTAGCACCAGGCGAATCATTTACAGTAACAGCAGAATACTTGGTCACTCAAGCTGATATGACTGCAGGTAAAGTAATAAACTTAGTAACAGCAACTGGGATTTTAAGAGATGAATATCAAGAAGAGAATCTAGTAACTGCTACAGACACAGTAACAGTACCGAAAAAACCATCCTCCGGTGGCGGAGGAGGCGGAGGCGGCGGTGGTGGAACTACCGAAACCATCGACGAAGAAATACCAGAAGCCTTGCCAGAATTAAACAGAGAAGACCACTTCCAGTATATACAAGGTTATCCTGACAATACTGTAAGACCAGAAGGAAGAGTGACAAGAGAAGAAGTAACAGCAGTATTTTACAGACTTCTAGCAAATGACTACAGAGATAGCATAAAAACTCTTACTCAGGGCTTTAATGATGTAAATGCAACAAGATGGTCGAATAAGCATATTGCAACTTTAGCAAATGGTAAGATAGTAGAGGGGTATCCTGATGGTAGCTTTAAACCAGGCTACTTCATTACCAGAGCTGAATTAGCAACAATAGCATCTAGATTTGATAATTTAAGTCCATTTGAAAGTAATAGTTTCTCAGATATTGATGGGCATTGGGCTAATAAATATATCAACTCTTCAGCACAAAAAGGTTGGGTAAATGGTTATCCAGATGGAAGCTTTAAACCAGATCAATATATTACAAGAGCAGAATTTGTAACACTTGTAAATAATGTTCTAGAAAGAAGAGTCCGAAAAGAAAATATCCTAGAAACAGCGAGGATGTTCCCTGATTTAGTAGAAGGTAAATGGTACTATGAAGCAATGCAAGAAGCTATAAATAGTCACCTATACACTAGGACAGAAGACACTTTTGAATTATGGGAAGAAGTATTTTACCCACAACTAGATATGTAACCCACTTATCTATAATAACAACTTAAAGAGCTGGCTTCTTATTGAAGCTAGCTTTTTAGGTTAAAATTATAATAATGAGTTAACATTCTTATATAATAGGGTAATATATAATTGTTAGCAAGATTATATACTTACACTAAAGACCTAAAAAACAGATTAACATTGTAATCTTGCTAGTAAAAAGTTATAATTAGTTTAGTAGCAAAAGTTTTACGAAAATACTAAGGGGGTAAAAAAGATGAAGAAAATACTGGCAATTGCTTTGGCAATTATGTTAGTAACGATGAGTTTAGCAGGTTGTTCACCAAGCACGGATGGTGGAGCAGATGGTGGTAAAGATGGATTTGAGATAGCTCTTATAACAGATAAGGGAAATATCGATGATAAATCTTTCAACCAAGGATCATGGGAAGGTGTAGTTGAGTTTGCTGAGAAAGAAGGAATTTCTCATACTTACATTAAGCCTGAAGAAGCTTCAGACTCTGGCTATTTAGCAGCAATCGATTTAGCAGTAACAGGTGGAGCTAAAGTTATTGTAACTCCAGGATTTTTATTTGAAGTTCCAATATACGAAGCACAAACAAAATATCCTGATGTAAAGTTTATATTGCTAGATGGAACTCCTCATACAGCAGATTATTCAACTTTTGAAACTAAAGACAATGTAGCAAGTATTTTGTATGCAGAAGAGCAAACAGGTTACTTAGCCGGTTATGCAGCAGTTAAAGAAGGCATGACAAACCTAGGATTTATGGGTGGAATGGCAGTACCAGCAGTACAAGCTTTTGGATATGGATACCTACAAGGAGCTGAAGCTGCAGCAGAAGAATTAGGAATGGCTGATGGCTCAATAAAAGCAACTTATCATTACACTGGAAACTTTGATGAAACAGATACTAACAAGGCAACTGCAAAGACAATGTACCAAGAAGGTGCAGAAGTTATATTTGCTTGTGGTGGATCTGTAGGTAAGAGTGTTATGGCAGCAGCAGCAGAAGCAGATGGAAAAGTAATTGGTGTTGACGTTGACCAAAGATATGATAGTGAAACAGTAATCACATCAGCTACAAAAGGTTTAGCAACTTCAGTTATAGCTGTACTAGAGTCAATATACAAAACTGACAGCTGGTCAGACTTTGCAGCTAAGACAACAATATTTAATGCATCAAACAACGGTATTGGTCTTCCAACAGTAGTAATTGGTGATGAAGATGGAGATGCATTTGATAGATTTGATAACTTTACAATGGCTGATTATGAAGAAGCTTATGCTAACCTATTAGAAATTCAAGATACAATAGTTCGTCAAATTGATGTAGCAGATCCTACAGGAGCAGCAACAGCAGAAGAATTAACTCAACAATTAGGTTTAGAAAAAGTTGTTGTAACTACTAGATAATAATTTTTAATAATTACCTGCCATACTGGCCTTTTGGCTTATGCATGTAAAAAAAGTCAATGGGGGAAGGCGAGAGTTTTCCCCCATTATTTTTTTAAATCTTTAACTTTTATAATTTGATAGGTGATTATGGGTTAATAAGTATACTAAATAAAATATATATAAAAAGAGGTTATCGTGTGGATAATTATATTATAGAAATGCTAAATATAACAAAAAAATTCCCAGGAATCATAGCTAATGACAATATTACTTTGAAACTTAAAAAAGGAGAGATTCATGCTCTGCTAGGAGAAAATGGGGCAGGAAAATCAACCTTAATGAGTGTTTTATTTGGCATGTATATTCCTGAAGAGGGAGAAATAAGAAAAAATGGTGAAAGGGTAAGGATAAACAATCCCAATGATGCAAATGCATTAAACATTGGAATGGTCCACCAACACTTTAAGCTAGTAGAAGTATTTACAGTTTTAGAAAATATTATACTTGGGGTAGAACCTACAAATAAGGGTTTTTTAGAAGAAAGTGAAGCTAAAAAGAAGGTAATAGAACTTAGTGATAGGTATGGTCTTAAAGTTGACCCAGATGCTTTAATTGAGGATATTTCCGTGGGTATGCAACAAAGGGTTGAAATTTTAAAGATGCTTTATAAGGATAACGAAATACTGATATTTGATGAGCCTACTGCAGTATTAACACCCCAAGAGATAAAAGAGCTTCTGCAAATTATGAAAGATTTAGCCAATGAAGGGAAATCAATCTTATTTATCACCCACAAGCTAAATGAAATTATGGAAGTAGCAGATAGGTGTACAGTTCTTCGTAAGGGTAAGTACATTGGAACTGTTGATGTAGCTGAAACTACTAAGGAAGAACTTTCTAAGATGATGGTTGGAAGAGATATAAGTTTTACTGTAGATAAGGAAGAAAGGACCCCAGGAGAAGTTGTTCTTTCTATTAGAAATATGACAGTAGCTTCAAAAACTCATAAGAACAATGCTGTTAAGGATATTTCACTTGATGTTAGGGCAGGCGAAATCGTTTGCTTAGCAGGTATAGATGGGAATGGTCAAACAGAGTTTGTTCACGGCCTAACTGGTCTTGAAAAGTTAGTTTCTGGGACTATAAGTCTTTGTGGTAAAGATATATCCAAGGCATCAATAAGACAGCGGTCAGTTGCTGGTATGAGCCATATACCAGAAGATAGACATAAGCATGGTTTGGTTTTAGATTATACCCTAGAAGAAAACTTAGTATTACAAAGATATTGGCAAGAAGAATTTCAAAAAGCGCAATTTATAAAATTCGATAAGGTAAGAGAATATGCCAATGACTTGATAGAAAGATTTGATATTAGAAGCGCTGAAGGTCCTATTACAATAGCAAGAAGTATGTCTGGTGGGAATCAGCAGAAAGCCATTATTGCAAGAGAAATAGATAAAGAACACGAGCTCCTAGTTGCTGTTCAGCCAACAAGAGGTTTAGATGTTGGAGCTATTGAATATATCCATGAGCAGCTAGTTGCACGAAGGGATGCAGGAAAGGCAGTCTTGTTGATATCTCTTGAACTAGATGAAGTTATGAATGTAAGCGATAGGATACTTGTCATATATGAGGGAGAAATTGTAGGAGAACTAGACCCTAGAACAACAAGTGTTCAAGAACTAGGTCTTTATATGGCTGGAGCAAAAAAAGACGTTCAAAAGGAGATAAACAATGCAGGATAATTCTAATACTAAAAACAAATTTAATATTAAAAGGATGACTGGTTCAAAAGGTTTCTCCTCATTTACATCTGCTCTTTTAGCTATTTTTTTAGGATTGATATTTGGTTTTTTAATTATGTTGATAGCAGATGCAAGTAATGCTGTCGCAGGATTTAGATATATCTTAGTTGGAGGACTTAGAAAACTAGGAGATGTATTTTACTTTGCAACTCCTATCCTTATGACAGGCTTGGCTGTAGGATTTGCCTTTAAAATGGGACTATTTAATATAGGGGCATCTGGCCAGTATACTATGGGGATGTTTTTTGCCATGTATGTTGCTTTTATGTGGGATATATCTGGTAGTAGCCACTGGATAGTAGCAATTTTAGCAGGTATGGTTGGTGGAATGATAATGGGCTTTATACCCGGTATATTCAAAGCCCTCTTAAATGTTAATGAGGTTATTACATCCATCATGTTTAACTATATTGGAATGTACTTTGTAGATATGTTGGTCCAATCAAATGGGGTCATGTATAATGCCACTGTTACTAGGACAAGGTATATTGACCAAGGTGTTCAAATCCCTGCTCTTGGCATAGCTGGTTCAAATGTAAATTTAGGGATTCTTATGGCTGTAATAGTTGCTGTTATCCTTTATATAACCCTTCAAAAGACAACATTTGGATACGAGTTAAAGGCCACTGGCCACAATAAGTTTGCTGCAGAGTATGCAGGGATGAGAGGAAAGAGAAATATAATCCTAACCATGGTAATATCAGGAGGTCTAGCTGGCTTAGGTGGTGCCTTTGCAATACTTGCCCCTTCTGCTATAGCAGGAAGTAGTATGACCTATGAACCAATAAATATTATTGCAGCAAATGGATTTACAGGGATAGCAGTTGCCCTCCTTGGAAATGCCCACCCCTTAGGAATAATATTTTCAGCTACCTTTATCTCCTATATTCAAAGAGGGGGAACCCTTGCAAGCTTAGTAGGTTTTAAACCTGAGATTATAGATATAGTTATAGCAGTAATAATTTACTTCTCAGCCTTTGCAATGATTATGAGTTCAGCTATAGCTAGGGTTGCTAAATCACTTGTAGGGAAAAAAGATGATAAAGTGATGGCAGAAGATGATGTGATAGTTCAAAAAAACCTAACAGCTGATGATACCATAGTTGTGGAAGAAGAACTTGCTAATGATAAGGAGGCAGAATAATGGATATAGTATATTATTTAATTCAAAATATGCTTCCTGTTGGTATATCACTATTATTAGTTGCCCTAGGAGGTATGTTTAGTGAAAGAAGTGGAATTATAAATATTGCCCTAGAGGGAATAATGTTATTTGGAGCCTTCTTTGGTGCACTCTTTGTTTTATCTGTACAAAAATCTGGCATGGGTCCTCAAACCATCTTGCTTATAGGCATGCTAATTGCTGCAATTTCAGGGTGGATTTACTCCTTGCTTTTAGCCTTTGCATCTGTAAACATGAAGGCAGACCAAGTAATTACAGGAACTGCTTTAAACATGCTAATTCCAGCAGTAATCCTTCTTTTTTCTAAGATGTTCTTTGGTAGTGATGGAGTAACAACTAACATTAGCTTTTATATTAGAAAGATTCCTATACTTGGAGATATCCCAATACTTGGTCCCTTGTTTTTCCAAAGGACTTATTTAACAGTAATTATTGGGGTAATCATCTTAATAATATCTGTTGTGCTCTTATACAAGACTAAGTTTGGCTTAAGACTAAGAGCCTGTGGGGAGCACCCACATGCTGCAGATTCAGTTGGAATAAATGTTTATCTTATGAGATATGCAGGAGTAAGCTTATCTGGCATATTGGGTGGTATAGGAGGATTTTTCTACTCTGTAGGAGTTTTAGATGGAAATATTAGTGGTCACACTGGGGTAGCTGGCTTTGGTTTCTTAGCCCTTGCAGTTATGATATTTGGTCAGTGGAAACCCCTTAGAATATTAGGGGCAGCTATGTTCTTTGCATTTTTAAGAACCCTAGCTTACTCTATATCCTTGATACCTTTCTTATACAACCTGGGTATAGATCAAAACTATTATAAGATGCTACCATATTTAGCTACTATGGTTGTTTTAGCCCTTACATCCAAACATTCAAGGGCTCCTAAAGCAGAAGGAATTCCTTATGACAAATCACAAAGATAAACTAAAGGCTCTCTTTATACTTAAAGGGAGCCTTACATTTTAAATAAAAACCACTTGCAAGTACTTATATCGTATTTAATCTCAAAAATCTTATTTAAATTTTGGACAAGACCCTCACACCTGTATACAATCATCCTATTCCCACCAAACTTTTCTTCTTCATGAAATAATATTTTATCTATCTTTATAACTATCTTCGACTTGTCTTCAGCATCTATTCTAAAGCGAAGGGGGATAGGGAAACTTCCTTCTTTAAACCATGCGATAATTTCTATAGGTTTCATTAACACTTTCATTACTCTTCCTCCTACAAAAGACTAGACATCATGGGATAACTTTCCTCTGCAACAACCCCACCAATAATAGGGTCTATCCCTGAATATAAAAAGCAGGACCTTTGTATTGAACCTTGTCCAAACCTTAAGCGCAAGCGATCAATTGTCCTATCCAAATCCTTATTTTTTTTATCTAAGGGTTCTAAAAAAGATAATTGGAAAAATTCATTTGATACAAGCTCAGATAAATTTATAGAAAAATGCCTAATGGGTTCTTTTTGCCACATATTATCAAAGAGCTTCTTAGAGGCATTATAAATAGCATTAGTTGAATCTGTTGGCACAATCAATTTTCTTTGATGGGAATATGAATAAAAAAGGTTATTTTTAATAGAGATTGAAATGACATACCCACACATATCAAGGGCCCTAATTCTTATACCAATCATTTCAGAAATTCCAAGTAAAACCTTATGAGCCTCTTCCCTTGTTTCAACATCAAAGGGGAGGGTGGTTGAGTTTCCAACTGACTTTACAGGTGAAGAGTCTACCCTAACTTGCGAATCTTCTAGACCATTTGCATACTCCCAAATTAAAAGCCCTGGTTTTTTAAGCCAAGAATGAATATAGTCCCTATCTAAATTTGCAAGGTGTCCAATTGTAAATATCCCCCTGCTATTTAACTTCCTTTTAGTTCTTGACCCCACCATAAAAAGGTCTTCCACAGGCAAGGGCCACATTTTATTATGTATTTCATCTAAAAACAAGGTATGAATCATATCAGGTTTTTTAAAGTCAGAAGCTACCTTTGCCAATAGCTTATTAGGACCTATGCCAATATTTACAGTAAAACCTAATTCTTTTTTTATTTTAGTCCTTATTTCTTCGGCTGTTTCCATAAAAGGCCTATCCATGTTAGAATAATCCATAAAAACTTCATCTACGGAATACCTTTGAATTTTAGGAGAATATGCATTTAAGAATTGGACCATTGCATTGCTAGCCTGGATATACCTTTCATAGTTTGGGGGAACTATAAGTAAAGAAGGACATTTCTCCAAGGCAGCATATATACTTTCTCCTGTTTTAATATCATATTTTTTTGCAGGTATGGACTTGGCTAAGACGATACCATGTCTTTTTTCTCTGTCCCCACCCACTATAGAAGGGACCTCCCTAAGGTCTATGGGAGAGCCCATTTGCAACCTACAAGCAGCCTCCCAAGAAAGATAGGCAGAGTTGACATCTATATGAAATACAATTCTTGACATTTAAGACACCTCTTTTATAAGTCTTTCTAAACTAATAATAACAGAACAAGTGTTCGGAGTCAATGTATAAAATCATATGAAAAAGAAGCTCAAATAGGTTATAATATAGTAAATATGTGAATAAGGGGAGAAAAATCTGATGAAAGTTTTATTTATAAAAGCGGGTCTAAGCCAAAGAGAAAAATATTTTTTGCCAATAAGGTATAGGGAGCCAATTGAATTATTATATCTTGCAAACGGAGTACAAGACTTTATAAAAGACAAGGTCCAATTTGATTTTGTTGATATGGATTTAAATGAAGCTTCATATAAAAAACAACTTTTAAGTATAGACCCTGATTTAATAGTTTTCTATGCAGAAAAAGGACAAGAGGATAGTCTTTCTACGCAAGCTTCTTTAGCTAAGGAAATAACACCAAGGTCATACACAGCCCTTTTAGGAAGCTTAACAGAAGAATTAAAATCTCCCTATATAGATTTTTTATACAAAGATAATGCTATAGAATCATTTAATGAAACATTAATAGGAATTCAAACAGATAGGACTATGGAAGAAATTAAAAGGAATGTAGACAGTATAGATTATCCCTTAGGAAAGCCCTTAAACAATCCTTTAAGAAGCCTTGGGCAAGAGTATTTCAAGGAATATTATTTCCTTCAATATCCTTCTATTATAGAAATTCATTCAATAGAAAGAGTGTATTGCAATGAAGAAATAATTATGGGGAAAATAGAGGGGACCTTAAAAGAAGAAGAAAAAATAGTTGCAGAAATAAAGGAAAATCCTAACAGTGGAATTTTCTTAAAAGATTTAGATATATGGACTGATAGGTTTAGGCTAAAAAGATTGATAGGTTTATTAGAAGAAGAAAACTTAGATAGGACTTACATTTCTCATGGAGATTGGATTACAATATTAGAGGAAGAAGATTTACTCCAAAGATTTTCTAAACTAGGTTTAAAAGCCATGATAATGGATTTAGGATTTCCAGAAACTGAAGAAGAATGGATTATAAAACAAGAAGTAATGAGAATGCTTAGAAAGCATGGGGTAGAACCAATCCTTTTAATAAAGGAGGGTTTGGAAAAGGAAGATGAAGATGCTCTTATCTTCTGGCTAAAGGAAAATAAGGAAGGGCTTGTAATCTTAACAGAAAAAGCCCTAGGAGAAAATATTGATATTTATAAAGAATTGCCTATGAGCCCATCAATAATTTTTAAATGGACCAAGGACTATGGCCTAGGAGAAGCCTTAAGAAGGCAAAAAGAATACAGGATAATTTACAATTCCCAGAGTATAAATAACAATTAAAAAAGGCTCTGTCATTGCAAGTGTAACCAAAGGCTCTGTCATTCCGAGTGTAACGAGGAATCTATGCTTTATGAAAGCCTAGCTTAGTCTAGAAAAGATAAGATCCTTCGCTTACGCT
>CAZSLV010000068.1:0-10423 GCA_964607545.1 uncultured Gudongella sp.
CTTTGATAATTCTATTCCTGTCTCTTCCCCATTTAAATCTTGAGTTTCTGACATTGTTTCTTCTGTAAAGTAGATCTTTGTCGCTAGTGTTTCTGATTTGATAAATTCTTCATACTCGTTAATTGCAGCCTTTATCTTGTCAGAACCATTGTATTTAATAGTTATATTGTCTAGGATTTCATACCCGTTTGATTTTCTCATTTGTTGTACTTTAGATACAAATTCCCTTGCATAACCTTCGTTAAGAAGGTCTTCTGTAAGGTGGGTATCTAGAATTACAAATAGGTTGTTTTCCATTACCACATTAAATCCTTCTTTTGAAGAGATGGAAGTTAAAACATAGTCACTATTTATTTGCACTTTTTCTCCATCTAATTCAAGCTCTATACTCTCACCATTTTCTAAGGCTTCTACAGTTTTTCTAGCATCAACCTCTTGAAGGGCTGCACCAAAAGCCTTAACTTTAGATCCTAATATTTGACCCACTACTTTAAAGTTTGGCTTTAGAGAGTAGTTCATAAACTGGGTTAAATCATCTTCAAATACTACATTCTTAACATTAAGCTCTTCTTTTATTAATGGCACTAGGTCGCTGATCTTTTCCTTGTACTTACCATCTATAACAACTTCAGCTATGGGTTGTCTAACCTTTATCTTTACATTTTCCCTTGATGCCCTACCAAGGGCAACAAGGTCTCTTACCAAGTCCATTTTTTCTTCTAAGTCAGGTTTAATTAAGTCTAGGTTTGCAGCTGGATAGTAGTCAATATGGACTGACTCTTTTCCAGTTAAGTTTCTATATAATTCTTCTGCAATAAATGGAACAAATGGTGCGATTATCTTACATACATCTACTAGTATTTCATAAGTTGTAGAATAAACAGCCTTTTTATCATCATCAAGCTCTGTCGACCAAAATCTTCTTCTATTTCTTCTGATATACCAGTTGGATAAGTCTTCTATAACGAATTCTTGAATGTCTCTTACAACTCTTGTAAGTTCGAATATATCCATATTTTCTTTTGCATTTTTTAATAGGGTGTTAAACTTTGAAAGTATCCACCTATCTATTTCAGGTCTTTCCTCATAAGGTACATTGAATTCCCTTGGATCTATATCATCTGTATTAGCATACATTGAAAAGAAGTTGTATACATTTCTAATTGATCTAAAGAACTTAGATTCAACTTCTTTTAACCCTTCTTCATCAAACTTTGTTGGTGTCCATGGTGGGGATACATGAATTACATACCACCTAAGGACATCTGCCCCATACTTATCAAAGAGTTCAAATGGGTCTACTGTATTTCCCTTACTCTTTGACATTTTCTTGCCTTCCTTGTCTAAAACAAGGTCATTTACTAATACATTTTTAAATGGTGACTCTCCTGTTACAAAAGTTGATATGGCAAGGAGGGAATAGAACCATCCTCTTGTTTGGTCAATTCCTTCGCAGATAAAATCAGCTGGGAATAGCTCTTCAAAGAAGTTTTCCTTGTTTTCAAATGGATAGTGGTGTTGGGCAAAAGGCATGGCCCCACTATCAAACCAAACATCAACTACATCTTTTTCTCTTGTCATGACTCCACCGCAGTCAGAGCACTTTAAGTGTACATTGTCTACATATGGCCTGTGAAGTTCTATTTCATCTTCTTTAATATCTTCAATTGCCCTTTCTACAAGGTCCTTTCTTGACCCAACTGAATCTATATGGCCACAATCATTGCACCTCCAGATTGGGAAAGGAGTCCCCCAATACCTAGACCTTGATATGGCCCAGTCATTAAGGTTTTCTAGCCAGTTTCCAAATCTCTTTTCCCCAACAAATTCAGGGAACCAGTTTACTCCATTGTTATTTTCTATTAGCTTATCTTTTAACTTAGTCATTTCTATATACCATGATGGTTTAGCATAGTATAATAGCGGAGTTCCACACCTCCAACAATGTGGATAATTGTGTTCCATTTTTTCTTTCTTAAAGAGTTTGTCATTTTCTCTTAACCACTGAATAATATCCTTATCAGCATCTATAACAAACTTACCTTCCCAAATTGTTTCTAGGAAAGTACCTGTTTCAGAAACTGGATTTACAACAGGTAGGTTGTATTTTAAACCAGTATTATAGTCATCTTCACCAAAAGCTGGGGCTGAGTGAACTATTCCTGTCCCATCTTCAGTTGTAACATAATCTCCAAGAGTAACATAAAAAGCCTTGCCCTTAACATCAATAAATGGAATTAATTGCTCATATTCCATATATTCCATGTCGCTTCCTGACATTGTTTCTAGGATCTCATATTCTCCCTCACCTAGGGTCCTATCAGCTAGGGATTTTGCAAGGTAAAATATCTCATCATCTTTTTTCGCCCTTATATAGGTTTCCTTAGGATTTACCGTCACACAAACATTTGAAGGCAGGGTCCAAGGAGTAGTTGTCCATGCTAGGAAGTACTCATTTTCTTTACCCTTAAGCTTAAACTTTACTGTAACAGTTTCTGTTTTAATTTCTTGATATCCAAGGGCAACTTCATGGGTAGCAAGCCCAGTACCACACCTTGAACAGTATGGGAGTATCTTGTGTCCTTCATAAATTAATCCCTCTTTAAAGAACTTATCAAGAATCCACCAAACTGATTCTATATAATCATTATCTAGGGTTATATATGGATCATCCATATCTATTAAAAAGGCCATTCTTTCAGTCATATCTCTCCATTGTTTTTCATATTGAAAGACTGACTCCCTGCATTTTTCATTAAAAGCTTCTAAACCATATTTTTCAATATCTTGCTTATTTTTAAGATTAAGCTTTTTTTCAACTTCAATTTCAACTGGAAGTCCGTGGGTATCCCATCCTGCTTTTCTCTTAACTTGGTAGCCTTCCATGGTCTTGTATCTGCATGTAAGGTCCTTAAGAGTTCTTGCCATAACATGGTGAATTCCTGGCTTTCCATTGGCTGTTGGAGGACCCTCATAAAAAACATAGGGTTTTTTTGGATCTCTTGTTTCAACTGATTTACTCAAGAGGTCAATTTCTTTCCAATATTCAGATATGGCGTGTTCTCTAATCTTTACTGGTTCATTTGATAATTCATTAAACCTTTTCACTAATCATCTCTCCTCTTTCAAAAATATAAAAGCCCCTAAGTCAAAGACTTAGGGACGAAAATTCCGCGGTACCACCCAAATTACAGGTTTCCCTGTCACTTAATATAAGTATAACGTCTTCACGTAGCATCTTAATCCCTTTCAGATGCCAAACTCCTAGGCGATCTTCTTTAAGTTCCCAATAATAATCTTCCACCTTATCGATTATCTCTCTTAGAATGGTTCCCACTTAAATACTAACCTATTCACTGTTTTTATTTATACACCTGTTAATTAATATATCGAAAATATCCCTTTCTGTCAAGCCTCTATTTAAGCATCCTGTAAGGCTCGCATCTTGTATATGTCACTCGTTTTATCAAGTTCTACCATATCATAAGTAATGTAGTCTCCCTTTAGTATATCCTTTATAACCCTTGCTTTTTTATTTATAAGGCCAATTGGAACTAAGTCTTCATCTTTTGCAATTGTATATTCTTCAATACTTCCAAATATAGTAGTTTCACCAATTCCATCTAAGTATTCTCCAGCCTTTAGGGTCCTTTTGGCCCTTGTTATAACTTCAGCAACTGGTTTATCAAACTTTGGCACAATTGAGGGTTCCTTGTATAAAAAGGCCTTTGCAATTGAAATTGGTGTTTCTAAACTAGTCAGGTGGTAGGGTCTAAACAAGGCATAGTTTGGCCCATCCCCCATTTTTAAAAATTGCATTTCATGGTGGACTTGGGGTAAATCTGTTGTAACTATTGCAAAGACCCCTGGAGCTACCCCATGGGCATAGTCAACTATACCGTATTGGTTTAGGATACCTCCATCTTTTTTTAAAGTGTATGCCTTAGCAAGGAGGTCAATACTAGTAGTCACCCCATGGCCCCCTCTTACATCTGGAATAAATCCAGTTGCATTTGCCATTGCTGCCATCTCAACCATAGTATTTGTTCCATCTATAAATGAAGCTAACCTAAGGGGCTTTAGACCAGACTTCTTAGCTTGGTCTATCACCCCATTTGGAGTTATATTATAATCTAGGGGGTTGTTTTTACCCTTACCAATTGCTAAAACCCTAAATCCAGAAGCTAGGGCAAAGTCATAAAGTTCCATTACAGCACCTGGTTCATCTCCAGCTGAGCCTGTATAAACTACTCCCATTTCTTTTGCCATCTTGGCTAAGTAGGGCCCAACAACTACATCTGCCTCCACATTTAACATTACTACATGTTTTTTGTTTTCAATTGAAAGTTTTGCTATCCTTGCCCCAGTATTTGGTACTCCTGTTGCATCTACAACCACATCTACAAGATTTGACCTTGCTGCTAGCTCCCAATTGTTAGTAGCTACAAATTTACCCATCTCCATAGCAAGATTCAATTCAGAAAGGGTATTTGCTATGGTGATTCTATCATCATCTATTCCTGCCATATGAAAGGCTATCACACTGTCTTTTACGCTATTACTTGCTACTACTGATGGTAGCATTCCCTTAACTCTCCTAAGTTGGCTTACTAGGCCCTTACCCATCAAACCTGCACCTATTATTGCAACCCTTATATGTTTATCATTTTCATCTAATTCTTCTAATTTAGTCCTTAACTGATACATGCTTTCCTCCTAATTATTTATTGACCCTGCACTTTTGCCAGCTAAAAACCCACTAGACCAGGCCCACTGAAGATTATATCCCCCGCAATCTCCATCTACATCTAAGACTTCCCCACAAAAGTATATTCCCTTAACTAACTTTGACTCCATGGTATTGGGGTTTATATCTTTTAAAGATATGCCTCCGGCACTAGTTTGGGCATTACCCCAACCCTTATCTCCCGATAATTTAAATTCCCACTTGGTAAGGATATTAGCTAATAAGGATATTTCATCTTCCCTAATATTAAATACAACTTTATCCTTATCTAAATTTAACTCTTTTATTAAAGGGAGGATTAACCTCTTATTAACCATACCTATTAAGGCTTCTTCCAAGGTCTTTTCAGGCATATTTTTAAATCTTTCCTTTAAATAATCAAATACTTCTTTTTTGCTTTTATTGTATAAAATAGATATTCCTATTTTAACATCCTTTTTATCTTTTTTAGCTATTATGGCCTCCCTACTAATTTGCAAGATAGGGGGTCCAGATAAACCATAGTCAGTAAATAAAATATCTCCTATATCATCATTTACAAATTTTCCATCTATAGTTAAGTAAGCTCTTCCAATAAACTTAACCCCATTTACTTGCTTCCACTTATCTCCTATTAGTTTAAGTTGAACAAGGGCTGGTGTTGGTTGGTTTTTCTTATGCCCAAAAGTCTGGGCTATTGAGTATCCATTACCATCTGACCCGCTTACTGGCATTGCCATACCACCTGTTGCAATAATTACCTTATCTGCCTTAAATACCTGCCCTTCCTTAGTATGTACATTAAAATTTTTATCTTTTGTAATTTTAATGACATAGGAGTTAGTTTCTTCTTTTATATTTAAGTTTTTTAGTTCATACCTTAAAACATCTAACATACTTGAACTTTGAAAAGAAAGGGGAAAGACCTTGCCATTATCTTCTATTGCCGGTACTATGCCCATCTTTTCAAAAAACTCAATAGCATCCTTATTAGTAAATTTATTTATAACTAGCTTAATAAAGTCTTTGTCCTCTCCATGAAAAAACTTTAAATCTATATTTTCATTTGTATAATTGCATCTTCCATTTCCTGTGGCCAAGAGTTTTTTACCCAGGCGGTCGTTTCTTTCTAGGATAGTTACACTAGAGCCATTTCTTTTAGCAACTATTGCAGCCATCATCCCAGATGCACCACCACCAACTACAAGTACTCGATTAGACATTTACATCCTCCATCCATTACTTTCTAAAAAAAATAAGACTATGGTTTATATTATACCATAGTCTTTATATCTCTTTTAGTTTAAATTATGCTTGTTTTCTATTATTTAAAAGGGCATTTACTAGAATACCTGCTAGGGCTGCAAAGCTTAAACCTGTTATGCTTACTGTTTCTGTTATTGGGATTCCTACAGTAAAGCCTAAGATTGAACTTAGCTGGCTAGAGAATAATCCAAGTACTAGGATTGTCCCCATAACTAGGATGTTTTTCCAGTTGAAAGCTACCTTGTTTGTCTTTATTGTCTTAACTCCTATCAAGGCTATCATAGAAAATAGCATTAAACTTATCCCACCCATTACTGGGACTGGGATACTACTTAGGACTGCCCCAATTTTTGAAACAAAGGCTAAAATAATCGCAAATACTGCTGCTAGTCTTAAGATTGATGGGTCGTAGTTTTTAGTAATTGCTAGTACACCTGTATTTTCCCCATAAGTTGTATTTGCTGGTCCACCTATTAAAGAGGCAAAGACTGTTGCAAGTCCATCTCCTAAAAGGGTCCTATTAATACCTGGTTCTTCTAAGAAGTTTTTACCTACAACTTGACCATTTGTTGTGATATCTCCTAAATGTTCCATAAATACTGCTAGTACTACAGGTGCTATTATTGCTATTGCTCCTATATCAAACTTTGGAAGGGTAAAACCTGGCATAGATACTACTTGAGCATTTGCTACTAGGCTTGTATCTACAATACCCAATCTCATTGATATTAAATAGCCTGTGATTACTGCAAGTAAGATAGAAAGTTGTTTTACAAAACCCTTTGTTAAAAAGTTTATTCCAAGTGCTACTCCAAGTGTTATACCTGCTATCATAAGGTTTCCAGATGCCATGCCATATGCTGTTGGAATTAAGTTAAGTCCAATAACTATTATCATGGGTCCTATTACTTGTGGAGCAAGGACCTTTTGTATCCTCTCCATCCCTATTGTTTTAACCATAAAGGATAAAAGGACATAAATTAATCCGGCTACAAATATACCACCTTGGGCATATGCCAGATCTCCATTGAATAATTCTTTAACTGTTAAAATTACAGGTATAAAAGCAAATGATGAGCCAAGAAATACTGGTACCTTTCCCTTTGTGCATGCATGGAATATAAGTGTACCAACTCCTGCTGATAGAAGTGCTATAGATGGGTTTAGGCCAGTTATAATTGGAACTAAAACTGTTGCCCCAAACATTGCAATAAGATGTTGTAAAGCTAAAACTGATTTTTTTGCGCCTTGTAAAACTGGTGAATTTAAACTCGCAGCAGACTTAATTACATTCTCTGTCATAAAAATCTCTCCTTTCCAGCCTCTCTGGACTGATTTAAAGTATTTTCTTTCTTTAAGAGTATACCATTATTTTATATCTATTTCAAATGGTTTTTTAAATTAAGATTTAAGAATAGAAAAGCTAATTTTATCTTATTTTAGCCATTTTAAAACATCTTCATTTATCTTTGCCCTGTAATCAGTAATATTATATTTTTTTAATATTTCTTCAGCATAGGTAGGATTTTCCATATATAAGTCTATATCAGATTTTTCCATAGGCAGGCTAAAGGGACATACTGCTATACAAATTCCACAGTCTGTTCCAAATTCCATCCACTTTTTAAAGCATAGTTCTTGTTTAGTTTGCCATCTTTCTACACCATCGATTGTTGGAGGTGAATCTTTTGAAATTGCCTTTGATGGGCACATTTTTGCACACCTGCCACAAGCTTCACAAAAGTCTCTTACATTAAGAGGCGAAGGTTTACTTATGATTAAAGGCATATCTGTAGTAACAGCTCCTAATCTTATCCTTGACCCGTATTCAGGGGTTATTAATAAAGCATGCCTTCCAATATCTCCAAGACCTGCTGCTTTTGCTGCAAGAGGCATTACAGCAAGATAATTTCCATCCATATGATTTCTTGCCTCATAGCCTAATGACTTAATATAATATGCTATCATCATACCTACAATTGCTGCATCTAAATATCCCTTTGTAACTCCTATGCTTTGAGAAAGTACAGGGGCAGTATTTATATACTCTGGGGCCATTTCTACTGCAAATACAAAGGTAAAGGGAAGATTAGGACTTACTTTCTCCCCGTAAACTGCATCTGTCCTCCCCCTATAAGAATAATAATAATTTTCATCTAAACCTGCTACTCCTGTTAATTTAGCTCCATAAAATTCTGCTAGCCCCTTTAACTTTTTTGTAAATTCCTCTGGTCTAGCTTGAACTTTTTCTTTAGCCTTAACTCCACCCTCAACCAGGCCCTTTATATCAGCTAAAAATTCAAAGGTTGAATCAACAATGGGTGAATCTAGTTTATCATAAAACTTAGTTTGATTAGAATTCATTGGTGGCATAGCCCTAAGTGAGTCGTCAAATTCTTTGTTCTCTGGGTGATTCTTATAATAATCTTCGTATTCCTTTGTACCTTCAACTCTAGACATCCTTGAAAACATTATATTTCTTTCATCTATTCTAGCCATAAGGAAGGTTCACTCCTAACTTTTTTTATTATCAAGCTTTCTATATAAAAGGTATGAATATACAGTTGAGAAAAATAAAAGTATAAGCATGGAAGCTCCTATCAAAATACTTGCAAGAGTACCTGGTAGAAAGGCAGCTAAAACAAAGGTGATCCCTAATAAAACAAAGGCATACCTACCCACTCTATGGGTCTTTGTCCACACTTCTTCACTTGCTAGGGTCCAGGGGTTTCTAATCCCAAAGAAATAATTATGCCTAATCTGTCCCATATAATTTCCTAGGACTATAAATAAGATACCTACTCCTAGGTTAACTAATATTTTCATATTAATAGGATTTCCCAGGGAGGCATAGATACTAACCCAGTGGATACCTATCATAAATAAGGTAAGACCTAATACTGTTATAGAATAAGCCTTCTTATGCATTTCATATGACCTTTTTTTAGGGTCTATTTTTGGTAGTAGTAACATCATAACATATATTAAGAGGGGTAGGATAGCTGTAAAAAATATATACTCCTTAGCCCAATAGGCATCAACTTCACCCTTAGCATTCCAATGTCTTGGTATTTCTGCTGGTAGGTCTGTATAAACTAAAAAGGTTCCTGCAAATGAAATTAAAATTAACCCTATTAAAAACCAATTTTTCTTCATTTTATTTTTCCTCCTTGAAATCTAAAAACCACTTCATCACTTCTTGTACTACTGTTGTATTTAATGAATATATAATATTTTGTCCATCCTTCTCACCAAATATTAACTCTGCACTTTTTAGAGTATTTAGGTGGTGACTTATGGAAGGCTTGCTTATATTGAATTTGTCAGATATTTCTCCTGCAGTCATATTTGAATCCTTTAAATACTCAAGTATTTTTCTTCTTGTTGGATCAGATAAGGCCTTAAATACTGTATTCATTAAAACACCTCCTAGAAATCATTTAGATGATTATCTAACTATCTAACCATATTATACAATAGGTATTATTTTTTTGTCAATATATTTATAGGCACCTTATAAATCCTTTAAGATAAGCTGATAAGCTTATCTTAAAACTAAAGTATGATATAATACTGGTTGAGTAAGAGTAAATAAATATAAAGAATGGAGGAAATTATATGTCTAATTTACCTAAATGTCCAAAATGCAAGTCTGAATATACATATGAAGATGGCAATTTATTAGTATGTCCTGAATGTTGGCATGAATGGACTATAGGAATGGATCAAGAAGAAAGTATGGAAGAATCTAAAAAAGTCTTTAGAGATGCCCATGGAAATATTTTAAATGATGGGGATGATGTTATAGTTATTAAAGACCTTAAAGTAAAAGGATCTTCTTCTGTAATTAAAATAGGCACCAAAGCGACTAACATAAAGTTAGTTGAAGGTGACCATGATATAGATTGCAGGCTTGATGGATTTGGTAATATGCAATTAAAATCAGAATTTGTTAAAAAAGCATAAAAATGCGTCTACGATGCTTTCGCGCGCATCTGAGCACCTTCCTTAATACGGCAGGGGATAATCCCCTACAACCTTTATTTTTTATTTAATAGGAAAGTAGAACTTTCCTATTAAATAAAAAGAGACTCTACTACAATAATTGTAATAGAGTCTTTTTATTTAAACTGGCGACTTCCTACTCTCCCAGGACGTTACCATCCAAGTACCATTGGCGTTAAGAGGCTTAACTTCTGTGTTCGGTATGGGTACAGGTGTCTCCCTCTTGCTATTGTCACCAGATTAAAAACTACATTAGAACTTCTAGTTTACTTTAAACATGAATTTCATGGGTCGCTACATTAGCCAAATCAAAGATTTGGATTGCGCGACACCTGACCTACGACGGAATCATAGATTCCTGTTAGGATCATGGTCAAGTCCTCGACATATTAGTATCTCTTAGCTTCAAGTATTACTACTCTTTCA
>CAZSLV010000069.1:0-10351 GCA_964607545.1 uncultured Gudongella sp.
ATATTTGCTTTCTGAATGCAATAACAATATTTATGTATTTCGATATTTATATATTTGACTCTATAAATGTTGAAATTTAGCCATTTATTTAAAATACAAAAACAAGCCCCAGGGGCTTGTTTTACAGTTTCTTGGTAGTTTTTTTACTTCTTATTTCCAGTTGCAGGAATTCATGATATTTTTTTTATTGTCTCTTTGTTATTTTTTATAAAAATAAAGGTTACATATCATTGTCAATTAATTAACAATAACTGTAACCAATAAAATTTATTTACCTTGGAAACCTACTGTAGGCAAATTCAATTAGTTTCTTTTTGTTTACAATATGCCTTTCATATTCACCCTTACAAAACCTACCCTCTCTATCATGTCCTTCTATTGATAGTAAGACCTTGTTTTTTACGACTTCCTTTACTTGTACCCTAATATCTATTTCTTCTCCTATCAAGGTCGGTTTTTCATGTTCAAGGAGGATTTGAGTACCTACTGTTGTATACCCATCTGGTAGAAGTCCATCTAAGAGTTCGGTTGATACTTCAATTATCATATTCATAACTGCTGGAGTTGATACTAGGTATGAAAGTTCAAAAGACCCTGGCAAATCGGATGCATCGTTTGGGGTGGTAACCTTTATAAAGTCCTTTCTTAAACCAACTTGTATACCCTTGTCTATCATATTTTCCCCTCCTTAAATTTCCTAAATTAAGTTTCTTTTTTACACTAGTGTATTAATAAATATATAACCTCATTTGAAATTTTTAAACAAAAGGAATTGTTTTTTACTAGAAGCCCTTTGTTTGTCCAACCCAAGGGGGTTCTTTTCCTTCCATATATTCATAAACTCCTGGACCCTTTAACTTTTTCAACCTCCATATTCCATATATATAGGTTAGCATAAGAACAGTAAAGGTTGATGGAAAGCCCAATAGGATGTTTGCTATTCCTACATCAAGTAGGCTAGCCTTTCTTAATAGGATAATTTGAAGTATCATCCTTGCTAAAAAAAGAAGTCCCCAGGCTATTGTTACTTCTGTATAGGCTGGCTTAACATCCTTTCTAAGAAACCAAGAAAAATCCCAACCTCTTGTGATATGACTTGCCAGGGCTGCCATAGGTTTTCCTATTATTAAGCTTCCTAGGGCTACTAGAAAGAAAAACCCACTTGTGATAACCCTGGGTAAAAAATAATTTGCAGCATTACCTGCTAAATAAGCAAAACCTGAAGCTATTAAGACCCCTCCCATACCCAAAATTGCATATAAGAAATTTTCTTTTTTTAAAATTCTTTTAATAGCCAAGATACCTGCTAGGATAAGGGCTAGTAGGATTCCCCACTTAAGGTCAAAAAACCTATTGCCAATAACATATACAATAGGTGGAAAAATTGCATCAATTGTTTTTCCTTTTGTAAAATTCTTCACCTCATCTACAAGGTCTTTTAACACTTGTTTCATATAGTCACCTTCTTAATTAGTTATCACTAGTTAAATAAATCTTTTCTAACCCCTAAGAAAAACTTCTTCCAATCACCCTTGCTCTTTTGTAAGTTTATAAGAACATATACACTTGCAGCTAAAAAACCTAAAAAGATTGTTAAAATTAACATTAGAATTATAATACCTATATTTTTTTCTCTAAATAGCATCCATATAGTAAATAATATTAAGCCCAAGTATAAGTCTATTAGAGAAATTACCCCCCAAGCATTAGCTAATAATTTAGGCCCATCTATGGATAAGTTACCATTTATAAAAACATTTACTAGTCCCCCTACCATTATAAGGGAACCTAAAACTATAATACTCTTAGCTATCTTCATTGTCATTTACCCCAATTCTACTTATTTTCTTTAATCCAAACGCTAACTCCAGCATTGGGAGTAAAAAACTCTCCAAAGCCATCTTTATCTATGGTAACTTTCTTATCTGTTTTATTTAATTTATCTACAAAGATTGTCCCTTGGTCTTCTTCAACATACATCCTTATAGATCCACCTTCCTTTGTAGATATAACTAGGCATACCTTATCCCACTTATCCTTAGTACCCCTTCTTACCCATCCAATTAAGTTCTCATCTACAAAATAATCATCTACTTCACCAAAGGCATGGTTGTTTCTTACATATAATAATTTGTCTATTGTATCTTTTATACCTTCAAATGGGTGGTCTCCACCTAGCCCATAATAATCCCCATAAAAGACACAAGGGTAACCATCTCTTCTTAATAGGATTAGGGCATAAGCAATTTCTTTAAACCAAGGCTCAACCCAAGATACAAGGGATTCATTTGGCTGGGAGTCATGATTGTCTACAAAGGTAACTGCCTCCATAGGATTTGCTTTTAATAAACTAGAATCTAGAATCTTTCTTAAATCGTAGTCCTTACCATTATTAGAAACTTCATGAAGGTCATAATGAAGGGGTACATCAAATAAGTCTATCCTATGGTTAGACTTATCAAGATATGCCCTTATAGTTTCAAGGTCCCCATTCCAATATTCCCCAAAGATATAAAAGTCTTCTCCAAATTCTTTTTTTAGGTGGTCTACAAGGTCATTTATAAAGGGTATATCTATGTGTTTTAGGGCATCTAGCCTAATTCCATCTATACCTGTTTCTTTTACAAACCAAACTGACCACTTTTTAAGCTCCTCAACAACTTCTGGATGGGCATGGTCAATATCTGCAAACATTAAAAAGTCAAAATTCCCCTTTTCATGAGAAACCCCTAGGTTCCACCCCTTGTCCTTGCCAACTATTCTAAATATTGCCTTTTCCCCTGTTAAGTTATCAAAGTCTATCCCGTTAAAATAATTATAATTCCATTTAAATGAAGAGTACTTATTATTCCTGCCTGGAAAGTCAAAACCTGTCCAACCTTCAATTTCAATTTCACCGCTTACTTCCTTATTCCTATCATCGTAATCAACCTTGATAGCTTTAAACTTTTCTGGCCTATCAGCCCCAGCCATGTGGTTTAAAACTACATCAGCATAAACTTTAAGACCTTGGTTTTTAAACTCCCTTATCATATCTAGGAGTTCTTCTTTACTTCCATATTTGGTTCTTACACTCCCTTTTTGATCAAATTCTCCTAAGTCATATATATCATATACTCCATAACCAACATCATTAGTACCTGTTGCTTTAAAAACAGGGGGTAGCCAAATAGAGCCAAAGCCTGCTTCTTTTAGGTCTTTTGCAAGACCCTTCATTTTTTTATAATAATTGCCATCATCTTTTAAATACCATTCAAAGGCTTGGAACATAACCAATTTTTCCATAGTTTTTACCTAACTTTCTATATATTTTTATCTATGTTAAACATTTCAATAGATTCAGGACCCCTTATTACCCTCCGGGTGGCTTGAAGGAGGCCTTCCCTATTTACCCTCATCTTCCAGCTGACTATGCTTATATTGCCCTGGTCTAATTCTATAGCCGTTATAGAGGTAGGGTAAATGCAACACCCTGTATTAAAGTAGGGTAGTTCGCCTGTCCTTGGGAATTTAAACCTGTGAGTGTGGCCACAGATTAAGGTTTTCCTATTAAGGTCAATCCACTTATTGTAATTTCTTTCAATCTTGTGCCTCTTAAAGGTATTCCTTACTGGACTAGCAGGAGACTTAATGCCCAAAGAATGCATATACCTCCAAAAGTACTTTACGGAAAGCATAGTCAAAAACCAGATTTGGTCATTTGCAAAATCACCTTGGTGGCCATGGACTAAAAATATTTCTTGCCCGGTATCCTTATGCTTTAGTATTAAAGACTCCATGGGTTCTAGACCCTTTAAAAAGTCATAGGTTTGTTCCCTATACTGGTTGTAGTACTTATAATAATTTTCTTTTACATATTGTTCGTTTTTTAGGTATATGTTGTGGTTGCCATAGATTATCCGCATCCTATCATGATAAAAGAATTTCTTTAATATTTCAAAAACATCATAATGGGCATTTTTTATATAAGTAAATTTAGGTTGTTCCCATAGTTCATCCCCATCTCCTACCTCAACATAAATATAATCGTTTAGGTAATAATAATTAAGGGCATGTATAAAGACATTTTGATTTTTAGTAAATTCATCATAGTGGCTGCCATCTCCCCGATGGCAGTCACTTAAGAATACATACCTTGAATTATCGTCAAATACTTCTACTTTAGCCTTCTTGTATGCTTCATTTAACCTTTGCATGGTCCTCATAAAATTCACTCCATAAAAAAATTTAAACTACCTGATAGCATCTAGGTTTATATGACCATCCTTAATTTCAATAATCCTGTCTGTTTTTTCTGCTATCCTCTGGTCGTGGGTTATTGTTATAAAGGTGGTTTTGTATTTTTCATTTATATCTCGTAATAGGGAGTAGATAATTTCTGAAGTGTCTGAATCTAAGTTTCCTGTGGGTTCATCTGCTAATATGATGGCTGGCTTGTTTATTAGGGCCCTTGCTATTGCCGTCCTTTGCTGCTGGCCCCCTGACATCTCTGTTGCAAGGTTATTTTTAACCTTACTTAGGCCAGTTAAGTCTAATAGTTCCTCAGCCCACTCATTTACTTCTTTGGTAATCTTAAAGTTCTTTATCCTATGGGGCATTAGGATATTTTCCTTAGCAGTAAATTCTGGTAGCAAGTAGTGAAATTGAAAAATAAACCCCATGGTTTCATTTCTAAGTTCTGCTAATTGGGATGAGTTCATTACATCAGTTCTAACATCCTTAATAAAAACTTGCCCATCAGTTGGCTTATCAAGGGTTCCTATTATGTTTAAGAGGGTACTCTTACCACTACCTGATTGACCAATGATTGCATTAAAAGTCCCCTCTTCAAAGCCTAAATTAATATCAAATAAAACTTGAGTTTTAACTTTTTCCCCATAAACTTTTGTTATGTTTTCTAATCTTATAATATTAGCCATTTTTAATCACCTCTATTGGATTTAACCTAGAAGAAATTCTAGCTGGTATAACAGAGGCTATCATGGCTGATACTATTGCAAATAAGCCTGATAAGGCTATAAAGCCATAGTTTATATAAATTGGTACAACTGGAGCACCATCTGGCCTGACTGCAAATTTTGTAAACATAAACAATAAGGCAAAGCCAAAACTAACACCTACTATTGCTCCTAATATACCCAACATTAGGCCTTGAAATACAAAAATCGCACTAGCTTCCTTATCTTTTATTCCCATTGCCTTAAGGATCCCAAGTTGCCTAGACCTTTGAACCACTGAGATGGCTAAAACACTAGAAATACCAAGTAAGACTGCTACTAGAACAAAGACTTGAATCATGTTACTTGAAACACTTTGCCCACTTAAACCTGACAAGAGACTAGCATTTTGTTCCTTCCAATTTTCTACTTCTACTTCATTTGAAGATAGGGCATAGGCGATTTTTTTAGATAAGACATCTGCATTAAATACATCCTCTACTTGCATTTCAATTGTAGATACTCCACTTCCTAGGCCTAAAACCCCTTGGGCTGTATTTAATTCTGTCACTATCCAAGAGTCATTTATTGATGCAACCCCTAAGTCATAAAGGCCTGTGACTAAAAACCTAACAAGGCCTCCTTTTGGGGTTTGTATGAGGATCTTATCCCCAACATCTATTCCAGCTTTTAGGGCTAATTCTCTTCCTACAGAAACTTCATCTTTTCTAATTGGGAGGACCCCCTTGTATAGGCCCTCATCGAATTTATATATCTTGTTTGCTTCATCAAAATTAAATCCCCTAATTAAAATTGGCGCTGTGTCAATTTCATAGTCAAGGGTGCCTGGACCACTTGCAGCTACAGCTATTTTACTTACCTCAGGTTTAAAAAGCTCAGCCTCATAAACTGCCCGCTCCCAATCTTTTATAATTTTTTCATCATTGGTTGGCTTTATAGTAATTTGAGAAGAACTACCTATGGTAGTATCTATTAAATTAATTTGAAGGCCTTGAATTAAAGACCCGATAAACAATTGTACTGCAACCCCTATTGAAATACCCAGAATAATTAAGATAGTTTGTCCCCTACCTGACTTTAAAAATCTCAATGCAATTTGTAGTGATAATCTCATAGGGACTCCCCCTTGCGAAGCTTAACTACATCCAAGTAATTTTCTAAATACATATCTGCACCAATTTCTTCAACTAAGTGCCTATTCTTTTTAAAGGCTTGGCCTCCTAGGATAACCTTGATATCTTCCTTGTAGTTTTCTTTTATTCCTTCAATTATTTTTTTTGCTTCGAATATAAGGTAATAATCAGTTACACTTAGGGCTATATAGTCTGGCCTTTCAGATTTTATTGCTTGATAAATTTGGCTTCTTGGAGTGTTTGTACCAATGTAAAGTGTATCGTAGCCACTTATTTGAAAGAAATCAGAAATCATCCTAAGTCCTAGCTCGTGGTACTCCTTTTCTGGATTAGCTAGGATAATCTTTTTATTTACCTTATCTTGTTCCCTTGCAATTTTTATAACATGGGGGTATAGGCCCTCAACTATTGTTCTAACAATCCCTGTTTTTAAATGTTCCTTCCATATGCAACCAGGATCTGATTTTGGACACTTATCTATATTGTATAAGGCCCTCATAAGGATTCCTTCATAAAGTTCTGGTAGGCTAAATCTTCCCTCTTCTATTCCTTCTATACAATAATAAAGGCATCCATCTTTGTCATTTTCATTGAACAGTCTTATAAATTCATCGTAGTATTTATTCATTAATGCCTCCTATTATTTTATTTTTAAAAGAGAACCATCCTTAAGTTCTATAGGGGGATTAGAAACTACCTTATCTCCAAGTGAGAGGCCACTTACTATTTGAGTCTTATACCCATCAGTAAGGCCTGTTTCTATTATAGTTTTCTTAGCCTTATTGTTTGAATCAACCAAGAATACAAAGTAGTTTCCCCCTTCATCCTTTTTAATAGCTTCGTTATTTAAGGATAGGGTGTTTTCTACAAGGCCAGTTTCTACCCTGGCATCTGCATCAAAACCTGATACAAAATAATTATCTTCATTTAAAATATCAATTTTAATTTCAACCTTAGGTGTTGATGAACCACTAGACTGGTCAACACTTGCAGTCTTAGACTTTGAGCTTACTATACCCTGGTATTCATTTGCAACTCCAGCAATTACAACCTTTGCCTTTTGGTCTTTTTCAATTAAAAGGGCATCTTCTTGAGGAACAAGAGCTATAAACTTAAAGGAATTTGGATCTTGAATTCTTACTAATTCATTATCCTTGGTTAGCCTGTTTTCTTTTAAATCAAGCTTTGTTATAAGTCCGTTAATTTCAGCTTTAATGGTGCTATCCTCGATATCATCCTTTATTGCCTCAATATCTAAAAGACTAGCTTGCCTTTGCCTAGTTAAATCATCCCTTGTTGTAGCTGTTTGACTAGAGTAATCTGAAAGTTTAAGCTTAGCATCTTTTACATTTAAACTTGCTGTCTTAAGACCAACTTCTAAAGTTCCCACAAGGTTAATTTGATTATTTAACTCTGCTTGACTAATTGCTCCATTTTCATATAAGATACGCAGATCCTCTAGCCTTTCTTTAGCTAAGTTTAGGTCACCTTCTGCCTTTTTGTAGGACTCATTGGCCTTGTCTATATTATTTGCTAAGATACCCCTATCACCTGATGGTATTTTTCGACCAGGGTCTTTTATATCTGCTTCAAGTTGGTTTAAGTTTATTTTAGCTTTTTCAAGTTGGATGTTTAACTGACTGGTATCTAAGATGCCAATTACATCCCCTACTTTAACAGGGTCGTTTTCTAAAAAGTTAACCTTTAAAACCCTAATACCCTGTGGTAAAGTAATTTCTTGAATTTCATTAGCAAAAATACCTCCAGACATGTCAACTGTCCTAAGTATATTTGCATTTGATACTTCTATTGTACTAACTTCTAATCCTTTATCTGAACCATTTAAAAGAAAATACGCTAAACTTAAAACAAGAACTACAAGGACTACTATAAAAATGATTTTTTTCTTATTCATGACTTCCCTCCTTTAGAGTATATGTTAATTATACACCAATTTTACTTTTGTAATAAATTAAAGTTGAAATATTTGTAATCTTTTTACTTTTGTAATTGCATCTTTATGTTTATTTAGTTATTGTATTATTATATTAAAGTTTGCTAAGGACTAAAGTACTAGAATCTTCTTTAAAAGCACATATGTTTACAAGGGAATAATTTGGTGATAAAATGTAGAGGAGGTTTAAAAGAAAGTTTTTATCACTACAAGGAGGCTAATTACATAATGAAGCATGGGAAAAACATGAATCATATATCATGGAATGTAACCATGAAATGCAATCTTTACTGCAAGCATTGTTATAGGGAGTCAAGTCCAGATGAGGAAACGGAAAATGAGTTATCTACTGAAGAGGGGAAGAAATTACTTAGGGATATGAAAAAGGCTAATCTTGGTGTAATCGTTTTCAGTGGCGGGGAACCCTTATTGAGAGAGGATATTTTTGAGCTTATAGAATATGCTTGTTCACTTGGTATTATGCCCCTTATGGGTTCAAATGGAACCTTAATAAGTAAGGAAGTAGCACAGAAGTTGAAAAAAAGTGGCTTAAATGCTATTGCAATTAGTGTAGATTCCTTAAACAAGGATGTACACGATAAGTTTAGGGGCAAGGAAGGGTCTTTAGACTTAACTCTTGCAGGTATTAAAAATAGCATTGATGCTGGCCTAAGGGTTCAAGTAAATACTACCATATCAAGGTATAACCTAGATGATATCGATGAGGTTATGGAGTATGCAAATGATATTGGGGCCTTATCGAGTCATATGCTTTTCTTGGTAGATGTAGGTAGGGGAAAAAATATTGATGTCACCCAGCTTGATAAGAGGGAATACAAGGACACAATAAATAAGATTATTGAAAAAGATTTAGATATAAAAATTAAGCCTACTTGTGCTCCCCAGTATAAGGTTGAGGCCTTGTTTAAAGACCTACCCACTGTGGGTGGTAGAGGGTGCATAGCGGGTATATCCTATTGTTCTATTCTACCAAATGGTGATGTACATATTTGTCCTTATACGCCTGTTAAGGTAGATTCTATAAGGGAAAGGGACTTTGATGATATATGGGAAAACAATGAAGTCTTCCTACAATTAAGAGATTTTGATAAGTACAAGGGAAAATGTGGTTCATGTAATTATATTGATATTTGTGGCGGATGCAGGGCAAGGGCTTATTCGGCAACAGGCGATTGGTTAGAAGCTGACCCATATTGCTTGTTGGATGTTTAAAGGAGGTTTGTTTATATGAAGTGGAATATGACCGTTAAGGACTTAACATCAATATCTATTTGTATTGCTATAGCTGTAGTCTTGGGAAAACTTTTGGGTATGCTACATGGAGTCCTGCCTTTTTCAAGGGGGATTGTAAATGCACCCTTTTATAGTTTCTTAATGGCAGTAATGCTTTATAGAACTAAGAAACCTGGGACAATGACCTTATTTGCCCTTGGTTATGGAGCTATAATGATTGGTATTTCTTCTATTTTTATGAGCCTTGCAGTTATTATAGGAGGCATTTTAGGAGATTTAATTCTCTTACTTGTTGTTAGAAAATACGATTCTAATTTAAAAATTGCTCTTTGCGCTCCTATCTATTCAGCAGGTGGAATTTTTGGAACTTTTATAGTAGTTACATATATAACTGAAAGTGTAAGGTATGTATTTCAAGGACCCATGGCCCTTATTATTTCCATGCTAAGTGTTTATTTAATTGGCCTAAGTGGTTCCCTTTTAGCCATGAAAATTATGCCATCTAAATTGGAAGCTTCAGTTTCTTATAGAAGGGTGGGCAAGGTAAAGAATGCATAAATTGACAGTTAATCTAAGGGAAGATATAAAGGACCCTTTAAAGAGAAAGTATACCTTAACCCATTCAGATGAAAGTGGGATGAGATTTTTATTTATTGGGTCTGAGTATGCTGAAGATGAGTATGATGAATTAAGAGATGAAGTAATTGCCCACTGGGACTTATTTGATAATAAGTATGCTTTAAGGGTCTTTTGCCCCCTAGCATGCGAAAAGAGCAAGTATAGTCCTGATGAAAGGCTTAATATCTTTAAAAGACATATGCCCAGGGTCTTAAAGGCCATCATTGGTGGAGACTTAGAATATATTACAAGTACCAATGGACTTATACAAGCAGAAAACCATATATATTATTGTTATGATAAAGATAATAAGGTATTTGAAAGTATGGGTAAAGTAGAAGATTATATTTAAAGAGAGCTAACTTAGCTCTCTTTTTTAAATCTAAATTTTAAAGCTTGAGACTATGTCCTCATAGCTTGAGATTGTATATTTT
>CAZSLV010000070.1:0-10155 GCA_964607545.1 uncultured Gudongella sp.
TAATATTTTTATCCACAATCTTGACAAGCTAAGGGGGATTTGATATTATAAACCTATAGACACCCCCCCTGGGGGTAGGAGATAGGAGAGGAGAAACTTATGGCAATACAAAAACTTTCTATAGATGTTATAGGTATGACCTGTGCTTCTTGTTCAGCCAGGATAGAAAAACAATTAAATAAACTAGAAGGTGTTAATTCAGCAGTAGTAAACCTTCTTGCTAATAAGGCTGTTGTTGAATTTGACAATAGTAAGTTAGACAAAAGGACTATTGTTAAGACAATTGAAAAGACAGGATATGAAGTTCCCTTAAAGAGAACCACTTTATTTGTTGAGGGTATGACTTGTGCAGCTTGTTCAGCTAGGGTAGAAAAAGCCCTACAAAAGGTTGATGGGGTAGTAAATGCAAGTGTAAACTTATCTACTAACAAGGCAACGGTTGACTATGCTTCTGGGTCAGTTGAGGAGAGCTTTTTAGTCCAAACAATAGAAAAAACAGGCTATGGGGCAGAAGTTGAAAAGGAAGATAATAAGGATAAAAATAAGGACTTTAGGGAAAAGGAAATAAAATCACTTACAAATTCCTTCATAGTATCCCTCTTATTTACCCTCCCACTTTTTGCGGCCATGTTCTTTCATATGGCAGGGCAAATGAATATTTTAACTAATGGTTATTTCCAGTGGTTACTTGCAACACCAGTTCAGTTTTTTATAGGCTATAGGTTTTACAAGGGGGCCTATAACTCCCTAAGGGGTGGTGGGGCTAATATGGATGTACTAGTAGCCCTAGGTACATCTGCTGCCTACTTCTTTTCAGTATATAATTTATTTGCTGGGGTTCATGAATACTACTTTGAAGCTTCTGCAGTAATAATTACCCTTATCTTATTAGGTAAGTTATTTGAAGCTAAGGCAAAGGGGAAAACTTCAGATGCCATAAAAAAACTTATGGGTCTACAACCAAAGACTGCCAGGGTAATCAGGCAAGGGGAAGAAATAGACCTTCCTATTGAAGATTTGGTAATAGGCGATATAATTTTAGTTAGACCAGGTGAAAGGGTACCAGTTGATGGAATTATTGAAGAAGGCCATTCAAGTTTAGATGAGTCTATGATTACAGGTGAAAGTATACCTGTTGATAAAAAAGAAGGAGACTTTGTAGTTGGGGCTACTATAAACAAGTATGGGGCCTTTAAGTTTAAGGCTACAAAAATCGGTAAGGATACAGTGCTTTCTCAAATTGTAAAAATGGTAGAAGATGCACAAGGATCCAAAGCTCCTGTCCAAAGACTAGCTGATCAAATATCAGGTATATTTGTACCAACAGTCTTAGTAATTGCCCTAGTAACCTTTATAGTCTTTTTAAATATAAGAGACTTTAACACGGGGTTAATAAATGCAGTTGCTATCCTAGTAATAGCTTGTCCATGTGCCCTGGGTCTTGCAACGCCAACTGCTATTATGGTAGGAACAGGTAAGGGTGCAGAAAATGGTATCTTAATTAAATCTGGTGAGCATTTAGAAAAGGCCCACAAGATGAATCTAATTGTATTTGACAAAACAGGAACAATAACCAAGGGCCAACCTGAAGTTACAGATATAATCCCTATAGGGGACTTATCAGAAGATGAACTCTTAAGGATTGCAGCCTCAGTAGAAAAAACTTCAGAACACCCTCTTGGAGTTTCAATAGTAAATAGGGCTGAGTCAAACTTAATTAGACTATCAGAAGCTAGCAGTTTTGCTGCCATACCAGGTAAGGGCCTAAGAGCTATCTTTGAAGATGAAAATATATTAATAGGAAATAGAAAACTCTTAAATGAAGCAGAAATTGACTTTAAAGATTATGAGGACCAAGTTTTCAAGCTTGAAGAATCAGGTAAAACAGCTATGCTTATAGGTAGGAACAAAGACCTAATTGGAATTATAGCAGTTGCTGACCAAATAAAAGAAAACTCAGCTTATTCAATTTCAGAACTTAAAAAAATGGGTGTAGAAATTTATATGATTACAGGAGATAATGAAAGGACAGCCAGGGCCATAGCCCACAAGGCAGGAATAGAAAATGTCCTTGCAGATGTCTTGCCAGAGGATAAGGCCAACCAAATAGAAGCCCTTAAACAATCAGGCAAGAATGTTGGCATGGTTGGTGATGGGATAAATGATGCCCCAGCCCTTGCAGCAGCTGATGTAGGCTTTGCAATTGGTACAGGTACAGATGTAGCTATGGAGGCTGCTGATATAACCCTAATGAGGGGAGACCTTGAAGGAGTTGTATTTGCCATAAGACTTAGCCATGCTACAATGAGGATAATAAAGCAAAACTTATTCTGGGCATTTTTCTACAACACAGTTGGAATACCATTTGCAGCCCTAGGTTTCTTAAACCCAATGATAGCAGGTGCAGCTATGGCATTTTCTTCAGTATCAGTAGTTACTAACTCCTTAAGACTAAGGAACTTTAAATAAATAAAAATTGAAAGGATGAAAAAAATGGAAAAGATATTAATGGTAGAAGGTATGACTTGTGGACATTGTGAGAAGGCAGTAAAGGAAGCCCTTAAGGAATTACAAGGTGTAAGTGATGTTTCAGTAGATCTTACTAGTGGTAGGGTTATTGTAAAGGGAGAAGGCTTAGAGGATAACAAAATAAAAGAAGCAGTAGATGAGGCTGGGTACCAAGTAGCTTCAATAAGCTAGGAGAATGACAATGAATCAAGGTAAAGAAAGCGCCTTAAAAAAGCTAAAGACAGTTAGGGGACAAGTTGATGGCATAATTAGAATGATTGAGGATGACAGGTATTGTGTAGATATCTCAGTACAACTTCTTTCTGTCATTGGCCTATTAAAAAAAGCTAACATAGATGTATTAAATGCACACATTAGGACTTGTGTAGCAGATGCAATCCTTGAAGGAGAAGATCAAGGTGAAGAAAAAATAAATGAGATTATCACAATAATAGATAAGTATATTAAGTAAATTTAGGGGCTTTGCCAAAGATAGGCAGGGTCTCTTTTAATTTTTGATATTAGGGGTATATTAGTATTGAAATAATATGAAAAATTTTATATAATTAAAGAAGGTCAAAGAAGGTCAGACTTTTGAATGGAGATGAAGTTATGGAGTATAAAGATTATTACAAGATTATGGGTGTAGAAAAAACAGCTAGTCAGGATGAGATAAAAAGGGCTTATAGGAAGCTTGCTAAGAAGTACCACCCTGATTTAAATCCCAATGACGAAAAAGCCCAAGAAAAATTCAAAGAAGTAAGTGAGGCAAATGAAGTTTTAAGTGATGAAAAAAAGAGGAAGCAATATGACCAAATGGGCAAGTATGGTTTTTCTAATGGTCAGCAATTTGATCCATCTGCTTATGGTTTTGGGGGAGGACAAGGTGGAACCTACACTTATTCTTCCTCGGATGGAACAGACTTCTCAGACTTTTTTAATACGATTTTTGGTGGAGGTCAATCCTCAAGTAAAGGCATGGGCTTTGATATAGGAGATTTATTTGGTGGGGCTACAGGAGGCAGAAGGTCAAGCCAAAGACCAAGACAAGCTCAAAGACAAAGCTATGAAAGTGAACTTGAAATATCTATTGAAGAAGGTTACAAGGGCCTTGATAGGGAAGTTCTTTTAAATATAGGTGGAGAAAGTAAGAGGATTACTGTAAAAATTCCAAAGGGTATAACTCCTGGTAAAAAAATTAAGGTTAAGGGAGATAAGTGGGGAGTAGATGGGGACATTCTCTTTAAAATAAACTTTAGAGAATCCAAAGACCTTCAACTTGATGGATTAAACCTAATAAGGAAAATAGAATTATTGCCTTGGGAGGCCTATTTTGGAGAAAAAGTCCTAGTTAATACCCTAAGTGGCAAGATAAAAATAGATATACCAGAAAGGTCAGAGTCTGGTAGAAGGCTAAGGTTAGCCAAAAAAGGCTATGTGGACTTAAAGGGAAATACTGGAGACCTATATGTAGAAGTAAAAATAGTTAACCCGCCTCACTTAAGTGATGAGGAAGTAGACCTATATAAAAAATTAAAAGAAAAATCAAAGTATAATCCAAGAAATGAATGATAGGAGGAAGTAAAGATGGATTCAAACAAGTTTACACAAAAGAGCATTGATGCTATTGAAGGCTCACAAAATATTGCAATGAAGCTAGGAAACCCTGAATTATCAGAAATCCATCTGCATTATGCTTTAATTGCAAATAGGGATGGTTTAATTCCTAGAGTTTTAACCCTTATGGGGGTAGATAGCGAAGAGGTAAGGCGACTTTTAGATGAAAAATTAAATAAGTTACCCAAGCAAGTTGGTGGAAGTATTTACCCTGGAAGGACCTATACAAAGGCCCTTATGGATGCTGAAGAAGAAGCAAAGGCCTTTAAAGATGAGTATATTGGAGTAGAACATATCTACTTGGCAATTTTATCCTTAAAGGCAAGTTCTTCAATTGAAGTATTTAAGGAATTTGACATAAGTAGGGAAAAATTTCTCCAAGCCCTAATGAAGGTAAGGGGGAGCCAAAGTATAACAACTGATAACCCAGAAGGGACCTATGAAGCCTTAGAAAGATTTGGAAGGGACCTTGTAGAAGATGCAAAAAAGGGAAGTATGGACCCTGTAATAGGAAGGGACTCCGAGATTAGAAATGTTATTCGGATCCTATCAAGAAGGACTAAAAACAACCCCGTTCTAATTGGGGAACCTGGGGTTGGTAAAACTGCCATAGTAGAAGGACTTGCCCAAAGAATTGTAAATGGTGATGTCCCAGAAGGCTTAAAGGATAAGTCCTTGTTTTCCCTAGACATGGGGGCCCTGGTAGCAGGTGCCAAGTACAGGGGAGAATTTGAGGAAAGGCTTAAGGCAGTCCTTGCAGAAATTCAAAAATCAGATGGGCAAATAATCCTTTTTATAGATGAGATCCACAACATAGTTGGGGCTGGAAAAGCCGAAGGTTCAATGGATGCAGGCAACCTACTTAAACCAATGCTAGCAAGAGGAGAACTTCACACAATAGGGGCAACAACCCTAGATGAATATAGAAAAAACATTGAAAAAGATGCAGCCCTTGAAAGGCGCTTTCAAAAAGTCCTAGTAAACGAACCTAGTGTAGAAGATACCATCTCTATCCTAAGGGGTCTTAAAGAAAAGTATGAAATTCACCATGGTATAAGAATTTCTGACGGTGCTGTAATAGCTGCAGCAACTCTTTCTGATAGGTATATTTCAGATAGGTTTTTACCAGATAAGGCAATTGACCTTATGGATGAAGCTTCTGCCATGATAAGGACAGAAATTGATTCTATGCCAACTGAAATAGATGAAGTAAGAAGAAGGGTTTTGCAACTTGAAATTGAAAAACAAGCCTTAAAAAAAGAAAGTGATGAGGGGTCTAAAAAAAGGCTAGAAAAAATAGAAAATGAACTTTATGAGTTAAAAGAAGAACTAGACCTCCTTAAGGCCCAGTGGGAAGAGGAAAAAAATAAGATAACAAAAGAAAATGATATAAAAGAAGAAATTGATAGGGTAAAAAGACAAATTGAAGAAGCTGAAAGAAACTATGACCTAGAAAGAGCCTCTCAACTTAAGTATGCAACCTTGGTTGATTTAGAAGAAAGATTAAAAAAAGCCCAGTCAAGTGAACAAGTTGGTACCAGGATGCTAAAAGAGGAAGTGACAGAAGATGAAATTGCAGAAGTTGTTGCCAAGTGGACAGGTATTCCAACCACAAAACTCTTAGAAACAGAAAGAGAAAAACTTCTTTCCCTATCTGACATCCTTCATGAGAGGGTTATTGGCCAAGATGAAGCAGTTGATGCAGTTGTTGATTCTGTCCTTAGGGCAAGGGCAGGCTTAAAAGATATAAATAAGCCAGTTGGAAGTTTTATCTTCCTTGGACCAACAGGGGTTGGGAAAACTGAACTTTCTAAAGCCCTAACCCAAAGTTTATTTGACGATGAAAAGAATATGATTAGAATTGATATGAGTGAGTATATGGAAAAACACTCAGTTTCAAGACTAGTAGGTGCCCCTCCAGGCTATGTTGGCTATGATGAAGGAGGCCAATTGACAGAGGCTGTTAGGAGAAGACCATATTCAGTAATCCTATTTGATGAAATTGAAAAAGCCCACCCAGATGTATTTAATATCCTCCTTCAAGTTTTAGATGATGGGAGGTTAACTGACAACCAAGGAAGGACAGTAGATTTTAAGAACACTGTTATTATTATGACATCAAATATAGGGTCAGATTATTTACTAGAGGGCCTAGGCCTTGATGGCAATATAAGTCAAAAGACCAGAGATTATGTAATGAGTGAGTTAAGGAGGGTCTTTAGGCCAGAATTTCTAAATAGGATTGACGATATAGTATTATTTAAGCCCCTTCAAAGAAATGAAATATTTAAAATTATTGACCTTCAAATCCTTGAAATTGAAAAAAGGCTGGAAGATAAAAATATTTCAGTTGAAGTTACAGATAATGCAAAGGAAACTATCCTACAAAAGTCCTATTCAATACAATATGGGGCAAGACCAGTTAAGAGGTTTTTACAAAAAGAACTTGAAACTAAGATTAGTACCCTGATAATAAAAGGGGTCCTAAAAGATGGAGATAAGATATTAATTGACACCCTAGATGATGAGTTGGAGGTTAAAGTCCTATAATTAAAAAAACTGATTCTTAAAGAATCAGTTTTTTAATATGTAGCCGTGCACCCAGTTTTGTCAGTCCTGTTCCAAGCGTTACCTAAACAGTTAGCTCAGGCCAGGCTTCCCCACGGCACACGAAAGATTTCACTTATCGCTGCTTCCTTCCGGACCTGACGAGGTTCATGAGCTTTCGTTGCGTAGGACCCAACTGTCAACACCACTTATTTAGGGCAGGCCTTACAACAGAGATGCCTAAACTGGGAATTCAATCCTGCTATAGCGGTTTGCAGGTAACAGGGCACCGCTACCTCCCCATCTAGCACGGCAAAGTTTTCTAATGGCGGAGAGAGAGGGATTCGAACCCTCGAGACGCTATTAACGCCTACACGATTTCCAGTCGTGCGCCTTCAACCAAACTCAACCACCTCTCCATAGAGTTATATTATAGAATATAAAAGAGTGATTGTCAACTAGGTTGGAGGGTTTGAAAATCAATAAAATAGGGTAATAGAAAATTAAATAAAAAAATAATGGAGGTGCCTTGATGGAAAAGAATTTAAGCATAGAATACTGCACTTCTTGAGGGTATTTAAAGAGAGCAGTTGCTCTAGGAGAAAGTGTTCTTGATGAGCACAAGTTAAAAATAAGTGAACTTAAAATTATCCCATCAACAGGGGGAGTATTCGAAATTAGCCTAGGAGGAAAACTTCTTTTTTCAAAAACGGAACTTGGTAGGTTCCCAGAAGAAGGAGAAGCTGAAGAAATAATAAGAAATGCACTATAATTTAGGGCCTAAATGGCCCTATTATTTTTTAAGAGTGTAAAAGAGACTAGATATTTGGTATAATGAGTTATACTATAGAATTTAGGTGATAAAGGATGTATCAAGCATTATATAGACAGTATAGGCCCAAGAATTTTGATGAATTATTAGGACAAGACCACATTAGTACCATACTTAGAAATCAAATAAAAAAAGATAACATTGGTCATGCCTACCTTTTTTCAGGAACAAGAGGGACAGGCAAAACTTCTGCTGCAAAGATATTTTCCCGAGCTGTAAATTGTATAAACCCTAAGGATGGGAACCCGTGTAATGAATGTGATGTATGTAAGGGAATCTTAAATGAAAGCCTTATGGATGTTATAGAAATGGATGCAGCAAGTAATAGGAAAATTGAAGATATAAGGGACTTAAAAGAAAAAGTAGTCTATGCTCCAAGTAAGGCAAGGTTTAAGGTTTATATTATAGATGAGGTTCATATGCTCACAAATGAAGCCTTTAATGCTCTTTTAAAGACATTAGAAGAACCACCTAAACATCTAATATTTATCCTAGCAACTACAGAACCCCAGAGACTTCCACAAACTATCCTTTCAAGGTGTCAAAGGTTTGATTTTAAAAGGTTAAGCTCAAAAGATATGGTAGGTGGTATGGAAGCTATTGTAGAAAAAGTAGGCATAGATGTAGAAAATAGGGTACTATCTCTTATAGCTAAAAACTCAGATGGGGCTATGAGGGATGCTTTAAGCTTATTAGACCAATGTATAGCCTTTAATGATGAAAAGATAAGTTATGATGATGCAATTAAGATACTGGGTATTGCAAATATTGACTTTATATTTAACCTTGTGGATGCTATAAAAAGTGAAGATGTAGAAAAATCTTTGCAGATGCTAGACTATATTATATCTGAAGGAAAAGACATACCTCAGTTTCTTAAGGACCTTATCCACCACTACAGAAACCTTATGATAACAAAGACATCAAAAGAACCAGGCCTCCTAGTAGACTGGGGAGAGATAGACCTATATAAAAAGCAGCTAGAAAAAATGCCCCTAGACTATATAATAAGGGCCCTAGATATTTTAACAGAAGCTGAAAACACTATGAAGTGGTCTCTACAATCAAGGATAATACTTGAGATGGCAATCATTAAAATGATAAACATCTTAAGAGAGGGATCCTTAGAAGATAGGATAAAGAGGCTAGAAGAAGGAAGCTTACCTATACAGTCTATTCAAGAAGCAATTAAACCAAAAGTAAAGGACACCCCTAAAAAAGAAGAAACAAAAGAAGAATTAGTGATAAAAGATAAGGTAGAAGAAGTAGGAAAAACAAAAGAAGATGTAAAAGAAATAAAAAGCGAAGAATTAAACCTAGAAACTCTGAAAAAGTCTTGGGGAGACTTATTAAAAACTGTTAAGGCAAAGAAGATAAATATATATGCCCTTGTGACAGAATGTCAAGTTTCAAGTGTCAAGCATGATAGGATAACCCTAACTTTTAAAGAGGGATTTGAATTCCACAAGGAAGCCTTAAATGCTCCCCAGAATAAGGACTTTTTAGAAAAAATCATTTCTGAATTCTTTGGTAAAAAAGTTGAGTTATTAATTATTATGAAAGATTGTGAACTCCCAGATGATTTAGAGGAAAATAAGCCCCTAGTAGACAAGGATAAGGCTATAAAAGAAGCTCTAGATTTTTTTGGTGAAGATATAGTAGAGATAAAATAGGAGGAGATAAAAATGGCAAAAGGATTTCCAGGAGCAGGCGGAAATATGAATAATATGATGAAGCAAATGCAAAAGATGCAAAAGAAGATAGAAGAGGTACAAGCCCAAGTAGATGCAACAGAATTAGAAGCAACGGCAGGTGGGGGAGCAATAAAGGTTCTTGTCAATGGTAAAAAGGAAGTATTAGATATAACAATAGACCCTTCTGTAGTAGACCCAGATGATGTAGAAATGCTCCAAGACTTGGTACTTGCAGCTGTCAATGAAGGATTAAGAAAAGCAGAAGAATTTGCAGCTAATGAAATGAAAAAAGTTACAGGTGGATTAAACATACCAGGTATGTAAATAGAAAGGAGCACTTATGGATTACTTTGCCTTACCCATTGCCAATTTAATAGACCAATTTTCTAAGCTTCCTGGGATAGGCAGAAAAAGTGCCCAAAGGTTAGCCTTCCATGTTTTAGAAATGGATCAAAGAGAAGCACAGAGGCTTTCAGCTGCTATTTTAGAGGCAAAAGAGAAGATCACCTTTTGCCAGGTCTGTGGAAACTTAACAGATAAACCAATTTGTAATATATGTAGTAATGATAGGAGAGACCCTTCTACAATATGTGTTTTAGAAGGACCAAGAGATGTTGTAGCCATGGAAAAAAGCAGAGAATACAAGGGGCTTTACCATGTACTCCACGGTGTAATATCTCCCATGGAAAACATGGGGCCTAGTGACATAAGGATAAAAGAACTCCTTCATAGGTTAGCAGATGAAGTAGTAAAAGAGGTTGTAATAGCAACAAACCCAACGGTAGAAGGAGAAGCAACAGCACTTTATCTTTCAAAGCTTATAAAACCACTAGGAGTAAAGGTTACAAGAATAGCCCATGGCATCCCAGTAGGGGGAGACCTAGAATACTTCGATGAAGTGACTTTGGCACGTGCGTTTGATAATCGAAGGGAAATGTAAGGGGAGGAGTATAATGT
>CAZSLV010000071.1:0-10116 GCA_964607545.1 uncultured Gudongella sp.
CTTTCTCTTGAGGCAACTTTCTTAGTATAACATCTATACTAGTTTTAAGTCAACATCTTTTTTAATAAATCTCTTGAAAGTTTTATTAACTTGTTTTGCTGACTTTTTAAATATTACCATCTTTTATAGCTAAAGTCAACGCCTATTGTAAAAATCTTTTTAAAAATATTTTAACTATAGTTTGATTGATTTAAAAGCTACTTTTTTTCAGCTAGGTACTTTGAAACCATATTCCCTAGGGCTATAGAATATAGTTTTGTTTTCTTATCATCTGCCCTAGATACTAAGACTACTGGTACCCTTGCCCCCATAATAACTCCAGCTCCAGTACCATTAGCTAGGTAGGTTATAGCCTTTCCAATACCATTGCCCATTTCTATATTAGGTACTAACAAGATATCTGCATCCCCAACAACGGGATTGTCCATGCCTTTTTTACTTGCAGCATCCTTAGATAGGGCTAAATCTAAAGCCAGGGGACCTTCTACCAAAACACCCTCCCCAAAGCCACCTTCTAGAGAATATGTTTTTAACTTATCTCCATCTACCGTTGCTATCATTTTTGGATTAACTTTTTCTTTTGCAGCCAGTACTGCAACTTTAACTTCATCTAGACCCATAGCCCTTGCAACTAAAATAGCATTATCTAAAATCTTTATCTTATCATCATAGTTGGGTTCTAAATTCATGCCCCCATCTGTTAGGTACAAGAGTTTATGGTAGGTTGAAACTTCATATACCATTACATGGCTAATTAAACTATCTGTTCTAAGGCCCCATTCTTTATTTAATACAGCCTTCATTAGTATTGATGTATCCACTAATCCTTTCATAATAAAATCTGCTTTTTTCTCACTAACCATCCTTACCCCCAACTCAGCTGATTTTATTAAGTCAGGCTCGTTTATAAATTCAAATCCCTCTATACTAATACCTAAATCTCTTGCAATTTTTAATGTCATTTCCTTATCCCCAATAAGGATTGGTTCTGTTATACCAAGATTAGCACTTTCTATAACTGATTCAATAACATCCTCATCTTGGCAAGCTACTACAGCTAATTTCATTTTCCTAGCCTTGTTTTTTAATAAGTCTTCTAATGTATTAATCATATGACCCTCCTAATTTTCTAAATTTTTATAGTAACTTTCTAATGCTTTTAACTGTTTAGCTATATTGTCATCATTAGGATTTAACTTATAGGCAAGCTTGATATCTTCATACCCCTTGTCTATCATTCCAAGGTTTAAATAGCCAAGCCCCCTATTAAAATATAGCCTATAATCTTCATGTGAATTATCTATCCCCTTGCTAAAGACATCTACTGCTTCTAATAGGTCCCCATCATTAAAATACACTATGCCTAATTCATTGTAAGTATCTGGATTCTTATGGTTAAACTCTAAGGATAAGTTAAAGTATTCTTTAGAAGAGTCACTATAACCCAAACCCCTATAAGACATGCCCAAAAGGTAGTAAAGCTTCCAGTCAGATTTATACTTTGCGGTAAGGGGGGCAAGTGTTTCTATTGCCTTAGAGTAATTTAAATTAAGTATATAATTATCAGTTAATTCCATGCGATACTCATAGTCTATATTTTCTAACTCTACCCTTATCTCATCTTTTCTGCTTAAATCAGGGTCTAAGTTTAGGGCCTTCTCCCATGTCAACTTTGCCTTTACAAATTGTTCATAAAACTTATAATGATAGCCTAATTTGTAATAAGAAGGATAGAAGTTTGGATTTTCGATTAATAACTCCTCTAATATTTTAGTAGATTCTTCTAAAAACTTATTAGCTATTTCTAGATTTTCTTTAAGAAACTCTTCCTTACTCAAGGCTTCAAGAACCATACCATAATAAAACAAGCCATAAGCAGAAGAAAACAAACTATTATAAGTCCTTAGATAAAGACCCGACTTATTTAAATCATTATTTTCAAATTCTTTAATAGCCCTTGAAAATATTACCTTATCTATATCTTTACTATAGGCCTTAAGTATATTTAAATAATCTTCCTTATGGACAAATTCCCTATCTCCTCCTAATAAATACAAGATACCCTCAATAATTCTTTCTATAGTAATCTCTTGTTTTGCATTTATACGACTTAAGTCACTAAGCAAGTTGTCAGTTATTACAGGCAAGGGGAGGCTTGAGTCGATTGTATAGTTATTTATTGTAATATCCCTTTGGTCTTTTAACTGAACAAAACTTATATTTTTTACTTTTTCTTTAAAATACTTATCATCTATTCCCATATTTTTCTCCTAAATCTTTCTCATAAATTGTCTTTTTCTAGCGGTAGAGTCCATCAATATTTTATAAAGATGACCCCTGTATATCATTATTACAGATATTAATATTGCTGTTATAACATAAGTTAACAAGCCCCCCCTTAGGGTAAATAAGAAGACATTAAATCCAAAAGATTTAAATGATAGGGTTGTTAATACTATAAAAAATATTAAATTTGGCAATAACCAGTTGAACCAATTTTCTTTAATAAACTCGATACTATAACTTACACTTTCCCAGGTATCTAATGACTTAGTATATATAGTCTCAGGCAGGGGATTTAAAAAAATTGCCCCTCCAATTAAAATAAGGACTTGTAGAAAACCTACCCCTGACCCTATTATATTTGAAAGTAAACCAAGAACTAAATTTACAATAAAAAATAAGAATATAACCCCATAGATCTTCCATAGGTAGTAGGTAAAGCCATTTTTTATATCCCTTATTCTAAATCTCCCATAAGTTAATACATTTTCCAGTACAAATAAATAGCTTGAAATTATAGCACTTTCAACTATTACAGTAATAATTCCTCCAAATATCCCAATAGGACCGCTTAAAAGTATTCCCAGGAGAAAGAATGAAGCCATACCTATTAAAGAGTAAATAAAACCCATAAAAAGTATTTGGTAGTTGTTCTTAATTGTATTTTTTGTCTTTATTAAAACTTCCTTGTTTACTAAAATAAAATCATTTATCATCTATAATTTAATCCTCCTTAAATTTTCACTTACATCATAAGCCATAGACCTATTTATAACCCCATCCTTATAGTAAAACAAAATAACTACCTCTTTCTTTACTATATCCTTAAACTTGCTTTCTATAGCCCTAATAATATCATAGGAAAAATATGAAATACTAGTTTTTAAGAGAAGTTTTTTTGTTGGTATTTCCTTTTCATCTTTTAAAAAGCTACTTAAAAGGTCTTCATCTTTTAGAAGGGCGTGTAATTCCTTATTACCTACTTGTCTTTGTCCTAAAAGTTCACTTGGCATAGATCTAGTATCATTATTTTTTAAATAATCAAATCTTAGTAAGTCTAAACAAAAGTCTTTTGTTTTTAAATCTATATTAATAAGGTACTTTATAAAGATAGTATAAAGACTTGTCTTTTTATGAGATACCTTAAATAAGTTATTTTCTTCCCAATAATTTGCAAAATCTTCGTAAAAATTAAAGGCACTCGGAAATTTTTCTTTTATAATATAATCTAGAGTGTTTTCGAAATAGGACTCGTTGTAATACTTTTCTACTAATTCTTCAATACTTTTAAGCCTTAAAATTTCCTCATAGCTTATAAATTTATTTTCTAGGACCTCATAGGGAGGCTTATCTAAAAACTTATACCCATATTTTTCACTACTTTCTCTTATTTCTGACCCCTTTAAAAGTTTTAAAAAACCTAATTGAATTTTTTCAGGTCTTACTTCATAAATACTGTTAAAAGACTCCAAAAAGCTATTGTAATCTTCATAGGGTAGACCTGCTATTAGGTCAAGGTGTTGATGGATGTTTTTAAAGGACTTGATTTTAGAAGAAACTTCCTTTAACTGTTTGATATCAGTAGTTCGCCCTATAGCTTCTATGGTTTTTGGATTTGTAGATTGAACTCCTATTTCAAATTGAAAAAGTCCCTCTCTAATCTCTTTTAGAAAACTCAATTGGTCATGATCTATCAAATGGGCTGTCACTTCAAAGTGAAAGTTAATATCCTTTGGGTTTTTAGCTATTATATGTTCCATAATCTCCCTAGAAAAAGCCTTGTTTGCATTAAAGGTCCTGTCTACAAACTTCACTTGCTTAACCTTAGCCCTAATGAGATTATCTAAGTCTTTTTTTACCCTTTCTATATCCATAAACCTAACCCCTCTTATGGTAGATGAAAGGCAAAATTTACAGTTAAAAGGACACCCCCTTGAACTTTCATAGTAAACAATTTTGTTTTTAAATTCCTCCCCTATCTTGTCATAGGGTGAGGGTATGGTATTTATATCCTTTATAAGAAGACGGTCTTTGTTAACTATAATTTCCTTACCCCTCCTGTAAGTCAAACCCTTAATCTCACTTAAATTTATACCTAACAAAAGTTCTCTGTAGGTTTCTTCCCCTTCTAAGGAGATAACATAATCAATTTGTGGGTTATTTAATAATAAGTTATAGGTATCATAGGATACTTCTGGCCCCCCTAATAGGATTTTTAAATTAGGATTTACTATTTTAAGTCTTTGAGAAATTTCTAAGATCTCGTTTACATTCCATATATAAGTGGAAAAACCTAATAAGTCTGCCTCCATCTTGAATAATTGGCCAGCAATTTCATCTAAATTTTGATTAATGGTAAATTCGACTAATTTAACATCCACTATATCTTTAACGTATTCTTTTAAGTATCTTATAGCAAGATTTGAGTGGATAAACTTGGAATTTAGGGTTGTAAGTATTGCATTCATAATTTTCTTATCCTTTCTTTATTCTTCTAACATACCCATTTTATATTAAATTCTAATAAAGACCAAGACTATTTAATAAATCTCTATTGAATATAGTCAGAAAAGGATATAGAATAATCTTTAGAACTTATGAAAGGGGACTTTTTATGAAACACTTTGATTTTGATAAAATATCTATTCAAGAAATGTCTAAAGATGACATGCTACTTATTATAGAAGCTTTAGAATACACGGGAAAACAATCTAAGATTGAAGACTTCCTATCCTTACGAGATAATATATTAGAAGAGTTATCATCCTTAGCAGAATTAAGTACAGATGATTTTTTAAAATTCTTAAAAGAAGAGACCTTATCTTAATTGATATGGTCTCTTCTTTTAATTTACATTTTATTTGGTGCTTGTATTCCTAATAATGATAGCCCTACTTTTATAACAGTTTTACTTGCATAAACTAAGGCTAGTCTTGCCCTTTTAACTTCTTCATCTTCTACGAGTATTTGCTTGCTATTATAGAAGGTGTTAAAGGCCTTAGCTATTTCAACGATTTGACGAGTTATAAAGAAGGGTTCATTTTTTTCCATTGAGCTTATTACCACATTTGGAAAGTCATAAATCATCCTTATAATATTTATCTCTTCTTCCCCACTAAGGTTTGAAAAACTTATTGGGTCATTTTCATTAAATTGGCCCTTTTCTAATAGGGAATTGGCCCTTGCATGTGTATATTGGACATAGGGACCAGTTTCTCCCTCAAAGCTTAAAGTTTTTTCCCAATTAAATGTGTAGTCTTTTATCCTTTGATTAAACAACTCTTGGAATAAAATTGCTCCTATTCCTATTTGCTTAGCTACATTTTCTTTATCTTCAAGGTTTGGATTCCTTTCCTCTATTATCGCCCTAGTAGATTCTATAGCTTTTTTTAAAACATCCTCTAAAAAGACTACCCTTCCTTTTCTTGTAGAAAGAGTCCCCTCCTCAAGACTTACCATACCAAAAGGAACATGAATACAGTCCTTAGCCCACTCATAACCCATCAGTTCCACAATTTTTATCCAAGCTTTAAAGTGAAGGTTTTGTTGAGAAGCTACTACATATATATTTTTATAAAAATCATAATGTTCTTTTCTATATAAGGCAGCTGCTATATCCCTAGTTGTATAGAGGGTGGATCCATCTTTTTTCATAATTAAGGCAGGTGGCATATCAAACTCTTCCAAATCAACTATTAAGGCACCTTCTGACTCTTGCATTATATTTTTTTCTTTCATTTCTTCTAAAACTTTTGGCATCCTATCTGAATAGAAGCTTTCTCCAGCATATGAATCAAAACTTATATTTAATAGATCATAAACACGATTAAATTCCTTTAAACTTATTTCCCTAATCCACTGCCATAATTCTATAGCTTCTTCGTTCTTGTTTTCTAGTTCTTTAAACCAATACCTAGCCTCATCCCTTAGGCTCTCATCCTTATCTGCTTCATCATTAAATTTAATATAAAGGGCTAAGAGTTCCTTGATTGGATTTTTTTCTATAACTTCCCTATCTCCCCACTTTTTATATGCAGAAATTAACATGCCAAATTGGGTCCCATAATCTCCTAGGTGGTTTATTTTTACAACATCAAACCCTAAAAATTCGTATATCTTAGCAAGTGAATTTCCAATTACAGTAGTTCTTATATGGCCTATATGAAAGGGTTTTGCAATGTTTGGAGATGAAAACTCTACTAATACCTTCCTATTGTCTCCTAGCTTAGAAGACCCATATTTTTCTTTTTCTTCTAAAACATCTTCAATCACAGATTTAGCTAGGATTTCCCTGTTGATAAAATAATTAACATAGGGCCCCCTTGCTTCAATAGTAAAAAATTCTGATTTAGATAAGTTTTCAGCTAAGTCCTTGGCTATTTCATTTGGTGGCTTTTTATATTCTTTGGCCAGCTTAAAAGTTGGAAATGCATAATCCCCCATATCATATGATGGTGGTATTTCAACTAAGGAATTAATTGTCTCTTTGTCTAAACCTCTTGCTAGTTCGCTAATACTCTCTATTACTTTACTCTTAAAATCTATCATTTAAACCCCTCCGATATTATAGCAATTCTTCTTATTTTAATTCTACAACTGTCACCCCATCTCCACCTTCTCCATACTTTCCGGGTCTGATAGATTTTGTATGCTTGTGACTTTTTAAAAACGAGCTTATACCCTCTCGTAGGGCCCCTGTTCCCTTGCCATGGATTATATAAACTTCTTTTAAACCACTTATATAAGCATCATCAAGGTACTTATCTGTTTCTATTATACCCTCTTCTATATTTAAGCCTCTTAAATCTATCTCTTGCTTTATAACTTTTGACTTTCTAGACTGGATTGTTTTAGATTTTGCAATATTTACATCCTTTTCTTTTAAGTCAGTCCTTCTTAGGCTAGAAAGTTTAACATTTACCTTCATAATGCCAACTTGAACCTCAACATTTCCCTTTTCATCTGGAGGAATTATAACAGTTCCCCTTTGATTTAAGGATAAGAGTTCAACTGTTTCGCCTGCCTTAAGGTCCTTAGGAGGTTTGTTTGACCTTATATCAATTAGTCCTCCACTAGCTTCACTATTTCTTTTATCCACTTCTCTTTTAAGCATTTCTTGTGCTTGTTGAAGTCTTTTTGCACTATCCTTATCCATGTTTTTTGAAATGTCTCTAATTTCATCAATAATCAAGTCAGCATTTTCTTTAGCTTCTCTAATTATTTGTTTGGCTTCTTCCTTGGCCTTTTGAAGAGTCTTTTCTCTAATAGAGTTAATCTTGGACTTTTCTACCTCTAGGTCTTTTCTTAACCTTTCAATTTCCAGCTTTGCCCTACTTGTCTCTAATTTGTTTTCTTCAGCTAATTTCCTATCCTGGTCAAGGGCTTTTAAAACATCTTCAAATTCAATGTTTTCCTTTGAAATAAGGGCCCTAGCATCATTAATAATATCATCAGTTAAACCTAACCGCTTTGAAATTTCAAAGGCATTTGATTTACCAGCAACCCCAATTAATAGCTTATAGGTAGGACTTAGGGTTTCTATATCAAATTCTACTGCAGCATTTTTTACCCTTTTATTAGTCAGGGCGTATATTTTTAATTGACTGTAGTGAGTAGTAGCAATTGTTCTTATTTTTTTTTCCTTTAAATTATCTAAAATCGCCATAGCTAGGGCTGCACCTTCAGTTGGATCAGTGCCTGCCCCAAGCTCATCAAATAAGACTAGGCTGTTTTCTTTTACATTTTTTAATATCGAAACAATATTTGTCATATGGGATGAAAAAGTAGATAAGCTTTGCTCAATGCTTTGTTCATCCCCTATATCTGCATAAACCTTATCAAAAATACCTAATTCTGAGTTATAATCAGCTGGTATATGCAGGCCACTTTGTCCCATCACGGTAAGTAAGCCTACGGTCTTTAAGGTAACAGTTTTACCCCCTGTGTTTGGCCCAGTAATAATCAAGGTATTAAAGTCATCACCCAAGTAAACACTAATGGGGACGACTTTCTTCCCCAATAGGGGGTGTCTAGCATTTTTTATATTCATATAACCCCTAGTATTGAATATGGGCTTACTAGCATTCATATCTAAGGCCAGCCTGCCCTTAGCAAAAATAAAATCTAACCTAGTTAATAAAATCTCATTACCCCTTATACCCTCTCCCTCATTTGCAATAAGTCCAGATAGGTATAATAAAATTCTTTCAATTTCTTCATTTTCTTTAATCTCTAATTCTTTTAATTGATTATTTAATTCAACAACAGCCATAGGCTCTATAAATGCTGTAGCTCCACTTGAAGACATATCGTGAACTAAGCCTGCAACATTTGCCTTATTTTCATTTTTTACAGGTAGGACATACCTACCCTGCCTCATAGTTACTATGGAATCTTGTAGGTATTTTTGGTAGGTTTTAGATGAAATCATTGAATTTAACTTATCTTTAACTGCATCGTTTTTTAACCTAATTTGCCTCCTAATTGACTTTAAGAGGGAACTTGCATTATCAGAAATTTCATTTTCTGAAAGAATAGCATTTTCTATCTCATCCTCAATTGACTTATAGGTCATAAGGTTTCTTGTCATATCTAAGATTATAGGGTAGTTAGTATCGCTCTCATCTTCTGTCACCTTTAAATAAGCTTTTAAGGCTCTTGCTGTCCTTAAAGATTCTTTAACTTTTAAAAGATTTCCTGGATGGAGCATGCCACCTAATTCTGCCCTTCTAATGTCATTTTTTACTGTATAAAGCGCATATATGGGGGGGCTTCCCCTTTTTATTAAAAGACTTAAGGCTTCTTCTGTTTCATTTTGCAAAAATTCAATTTCCTTTTGATTGTTACTATAAGTAAGGTCCTTTACTAGTCCCTTTCCCATATCAGATACTGTTTTTTCTGATAGGAGATCTTTAATTTTATTAAATTCTAATACACGCAAAGTTTTTAAATCCATTTTTACCACCTCTTATAGGACCCCTCTAAAAAAGTGTCCCTTGGTTATCTCCTGTGTTTTTTTATACTCATCCATAAATACTAAAACATCCTTATCATTAATTATACCATGTAAGTAATCGTAATATAAACTTTGTATTTGTCTTATATCCTTTTCAAGGGTAAAGTCTAATCTAAAATTAGTAAGTCCAAGTTTTTTTAATCTAGGAATAGCTTCTATACCCATCAAGGGGACAGAGTTGTAAATATTAGTATAAGCATTTTTTCTTTCCATTTTAAAGTTCTTACCCATCTTATCTTGTAAAGAATAGCCACTTTTATACTTACAAGTTAAACAAGCCCTATCATCCTTACAGTTTTTAATATAGGCCATGGGGCAATTTTTGGTTATCATAAGAGGTACATACCCATAAAGCAAACTTTCAATTTGTCCCCCGATTTTTTCTGAAATTTTACTTATTTGACTTATATTTAATTCTCTAGATAAGGAATAACTACTAGCCCCCCTATCTAAGAAATATTTTGCAGTTTTGGAATTGAAGATATTTAATCCAAAGTCAGCGTGAATTTTTCCCTTATATTCATCTAAAAAGGCCTCAAAACTTCCAATGTTTGAAACTGAAATCCCATCTAGGTCTTCTTTTCTTATTTTAGATTTTATTTCCTCAATATCTTTTTCATAAAGTATATTGTCAGTCCATAGGTAGATTTCTATATCTTTTTTTCTTAAAATATCTAAGTTTTCCTTATTATATAGGTCAAAGGGTAGGTAAAGCCTATCTAATTTATCTAAGTTTAAGTCTATTAAATGGTCTTTCTTATTAATTTTTACAGATAAGATTGTTTTTGTCTTTTCAAGTTTTGGACTTTTTAAAAGGT
>CAZSLV010000072.1:0-9665 GCA_964607545.1 uncultured Gudongella sp.
AAACCACCGCCATTTATTACTTGCTTATTATATTGCTATAATAGATTATACCAGATATTATTAAAAATTTTAAGCAAATATCAATAAAAGTAGAGTATTATTAGCAAATTATAGCTATAATAGAAGTATAATAAAAAAATGGGGGGACAAATCTTGGATTTCTTTACAAAAAGAGAGGGTATTGTAGTTATTGCTTCTATATTTTTAATTGGGATTTTGTTATCTATAAAAGCTATAGGGACACCTAAAGAAAGAGAATTAGAGGGTGTAACAAGTCTTATTACAAGTGATTTAGAAAAGGAAGATGTGGCACCTCTTGGAAAGGAAGATTCCTTGATAATGGTCCATATTAGTGGTGAAGTCTACCACCCAGGAATTTATGAGCTAGTGGCTGGGGATAGGGTAGTGGATGCTGTTAATATGGCGGGTGGTTTAAGCAAGCAAGCTGACCTAGATAAAGTAAATCTAGCAAAAAAGATTAAGGATGAAGAGAAAATTTACATACCTGCCATTGGGGAGGAAGTACCATTTACAATTGACCTAGTGACTAATGGAGAAACATCTGGTAAGATAAATATCAATGTGGCATCATCTTCTGATTTAGAAAGCTTACCAGGCATAGGAGAGGTTATAGCAGGTAGGATAATAGAATACAGAAAGACAAATAAGTTTAATAAGGTTGAAGATATCCTAGAAGTAAGTGGGATTGGACAAGCAAAATTCGAAGCAATTAAAGATTTGATAAGTACTGATTAGAGGAGGAGTTTTTTTGACTATAAGATTAACAGAACTAACAAAGTCTTCTGGGTGAGCGGCTAAAATCGGTCCAGATATATTGGCACAAGTTTTGTGTCACTTACCAAAGATAGAAGATAAGAACTTAATAGTAGGGGTGGAAACTTCAGATGATGCTGCTGTATATAAGTTAAATGATGAATTGGCTATAATACAAACCCTAGATTTTTTTACCCCTGTTGTAGATGACCCTTATACATTTGGGCAAATTGCTGCAGCAAATTCCTTAAGCGACATATACGCTATGGGGGGAGACCCTAGGCTAGCATTAAATATAGTGTGTTTTCCAGATTGTTTAAATATTGAAGTACTTGGTGAAATTATGAAGGGAGGCCAAGATAAGGTTAAGGAAGCTGGAGCTATCCTAGTTGGTGGTCATTCCGTATCAGATGATGAACCCAAGTATGGCTTATCAGTAACTGGTTTTGTAAAACCAGATGAGGTATTAACAAATAACAACTCTAGGGTTGGGGATGTTTTGATTATTACGAAACCACTTGGGATTGGGATTATTACAACCGCAATTAAGGGAGACCTAGCTAGTAAAGATGCTTACGATATGGCAGTCTTATCAATGATAACCCTTAATAGTTTTGGCAAAAATGCCATTGACAAGGTAAAGGGAGTCCATAGCGTCACTGATATTACCGGATTTGGTTTACTTGGCCATAGTTTAGAAATGGCAGAAGGAAGCAAGGTTACAATAAATATTGATGCCAACAAGGTGCCCTATATTAAAGAGGCTAAGGAATATGCAAAGATGGGCCTAGTACCAGCTGGGGCATATAATAATAAAAATTATATAAAGGACAAGGTCCATATAGGAGATAATATAGAGGACTATATGGTTGATATATTATTTGACCCCCAAACATCAGGTGGACTTTTAATTTCTATAAAAGAAGAACATGCACAAGAACTATTAGATAATCTTGTTGACTCCCCTGTAATGTATGGTGTAATTGGCCATGTAACAGAATATAAGGGTAAACATATAATTGTTAAATAAAACGGAAGGTGAAAATTAGATGGGGACTAAAAACTTATACACTTTAATTCCAAAGATAGATGAAGTAGTAGCTTGGCCGACAATAAGTGACCTTATTAAGGATATACCAAGAAAAGTAGTTTTAGATTCTATTAGGGAAGAGATAGAAAAAATTAGGGACAAGATAAAAGAAGGAACTGGAGAGATTGAAATAATTAGCATTATTTCTAACTTAGACAATAGGATTATTGGAAATGCAAGAAAGAAAAATTCCTACAAGCTAAGACCCCTAGTAAATGCAACAGGTATAGTAATCCACACTAACCTAGGGAGGTCCCTAATTAGTGAAGAAGTATTAGAAAATATGAAAAATATATCTACCCGGTATTCGAACCTTGAATATGATCTTGAAAATGGTCTTAGGGGGTCAAGGTACTCACATTTAGAAGACTTAGTTGCAAATTTAGTTGGGGGAGAAGCTGCCCTAGTTGTAAATAACAATGCTGCTGCTGTATTACTAGTTTTAAGCACAATGGCTAGGGGTAGGGAGGTTATTGTTTCTAGGGGAGAGTTAATAGAAATAGGGGGGGCTTTTAGAATCCCAGATGTCATGGAACAAAGTGGGAGCAAGCTAATAGAAGTTGGGACTACAAATAAGACTCATTTAAGAGACTATGAAAATGCCATAAGTGAGGATACTGCAGCCCTTTTAAAGGTCCACACTTCAAATTATAGAATCATGGGCTTTACTTCATCTGTTGAAGCAAAAGAATTAAATGCCTTAAAAGAAAAATATAATATCCCAATAATAGAAGATTTGGGTAGTGGGGTCTTAATTGACTTATCAAAATATGGAATTACCTATGAACCAAGGGTAACAGATAGCATAAACAGTGGGGTTGACATAGTCACCTTTAGTGGAGACAAGCTCTTAGGGGGACCCCAAGCGGGTATAATAGTAGGCAAGAAAAAATATATAGAAGCTATGAAGAAAAACCCACTTACTAGGGCATTTAGGGTTGATAAATTTACAATTGCTGCATTAGAAGCTACTTTTAAGTTTTATAACGATGAAGACCTTGCAATTAAAAACATACCTACCTTAAGGATGCTAACTGTAAAATTAGAAGACCTTAAGAAAAGGGCAGTAAAACTAAAATCTTTAATAGAAAGAGACCTTTCTACAAGCAAAATAAAAATTACAATTGAAGATGAGTTTTCTGAAGTAGGGGGAGGGTCCCTACCCATGGAAAAGCTTCCAACCAAATGTTTAGTTTTAGAATTATTAGATACTAGTGTAGCAAGCTTTGAAAGGTCTTTAAGAAAATATGAAACACCCATTATAGCTAGGGTCTATAAGGACAGGGTCTACCTTGACTTAAGGACTATAAGAAATGAAGACTTTAGCATAATAAAAGGTGGTATAGACTACGCCTTATCATTAAATAAAGGGGAATAAGGATGAACCATATAATTATAGGAACAGCAGGTCATATAGACCATGGTAAGACAACCTTGATAAGGGCCATAACGGGTAGGAATACAGATAGGCTTAAAGAAGAACAAGACAGGGGCATATCTATAGAACTAGGCTTTACTTATTTTGATTTACCAAGTGGTCAAAGGGCTGGAATAATTGATGTCCCAGGCCATGAGAGGTTTATAAGAAATATGCTTGCCGGTGTTATAGGGATAGATATAGTTCTTTTAGTTGTAGCTGCAGATGAAGGTATTATGCCACAAACTAGAGAACACCTTGCAATTTTAGATATGCTTGGTATAAAAAAGGGTTTTGTGGTCCTGACTAAGTCTGACTTAGTTGAAGAAGAATGGCTAGAAATGGTAGAAGAGGATATACTTGAAAGTGTAAAGGGGACATTTTTAGAAAATGCCCCAATTATTCCTGCTTCATCAACTAAGTCTATAGGGATTGATAAAATCATAAGTTTAATAGATGAGATGACCTTAAGCCTAGAAGATAAGAACCTAGATGATATGCCAAGACTTCCTGTGGATAGGGTCTTTACAATATCAGGTTTTGGAACAATAGTAACAGGAACCCTACTAGCTGGAAAATTATCTAGCCAAGATGAAGTTGAAATATACCCTGAAGGCATTAAGACAAGGATTAGGTCCCTGCAAGTTCATGATGAAGATACAAAAGTAGCCTATGCTGGTCAAAGAGTTGCTATAAACCTAGCTGGGGTAAAAAAGAATGAATTGCACAGGGGGAGCCTTATAGGGCCTCTTGATTCTATGGTGCCTACAATGATGCTAGATGTTAAGGTAAAACTCTTAAAATCTCTTGATCGGCCTATCATGAATAGGACTAGGTTAAAATTATATATAGGGACAGAAGAAGTGTTATGTAGGCTAATCCTCTTAGATAGGGAAAGCTTGGAAAAGGGTGAAGAAGCATTTGCCCAGTTAAGATTAGAAGAAAGTCTTGTGGCAAAAAGGGGAGATAGGTTTATACTAAGGTTTTACTCTCCCATGTTTACTATAGGTGGAGGAGAGGTAATTGAAGCTAATCCAGAAAAAAAGAAGAGGTTTGATGAAGATATTATAGAGGAATTATTGATAAAAGAAGAGGGGAATCAAACAGCAATTGTTGAACACCTGATAAAGGAAAAGGGAAGCTTGTTTTTATCCCTTAAGGAATTATCTAAAGAAGCGGCCATGCTAGAAGAGCAATTACAAAATGAAAGCACAAAATTAGAAGAAGATGGGCTTGTTTATACCTTTAAATTAAGCAAGGACACATACCCCCTCCATAAGGAAAACTACCTTAAACTTTTAGAAAATATAAAAAATCTAATTATTGACTACCACAACACCTATCCACTAAGACAAGGTATTTCAAAAGAAGAGGTAAGAAGCAAGTTTTTAAGAAAGGCAAAGCCAAAGTTAGCTGAAGCTATAATAGATTTGATGGTAGAAAAAGAAGAATTAAATAAGTACAATGAAGTCCTTTCCTTAAAAGATTTTAAACCTATCTTTACTAAAGACCAAGAAATGATTAAAACAAAGATAATAAGCGAATATTTACAAAAAGATATGTCTCCACCTAAGAAGGAAGATTTACTTAGCCTAAGTTTGGGTAAAGATGAAGAGATAGAGGAGATATTTATTTCTATGGTAAGTAAGGGCGATATAATTAAAATAAGTGAGGATGTATTTTTATTACCTGAAAGTTTAGATAAAGCAATTAATTTGGCAAGAGATTATATTAATAAAAACGAATCTATTTCTGTTGCTGAATTTAGAGACTTAATAAATTCAAATAGGAAGGTAGCAATTGCCTTATTAGAATACCTTGATCAAATGAAAATAACTAAACGAAATGGTGAAAAGAGGATTTTAGCTAAATAATAGTGGGGTGTTGACATGAGTGAGCGAATACTAGTAATAGACAGTGATAAGACCTTTGCCAAAGGCCTTAGGTACAGTCTTGAACAAGATAATTATGTAATCGACATCTTAGATGAAGCTACAAGTGCAATTGAATATATAGAAAAAAAGACCTACGACATGGTCCTTATGGATTTGAATTTAAAGGATATAAATGGTCTGACCCTATGTCAAGATATTAGGAATGTATCTTCAGTTCCCATTATAATAATAACTGATATAAGTGAAGATATAAAAAAAATCCTCGCCCTTGAGTATGGAGCTGATGATTACATTGTAAAGCCCTTTAATATCCTAGAATTAAAAGCTAGAATAAAGGCAATCTTAAGGAGGATAAACCATAAGGTTTCTGAACTCGATAGCAATGTAATAGAGGAACATGATATAACTATTAATTCAGTGGGCAGAAAGGTTACAAGAGGGGATAAGAAAATTGCCCTAACCGGAAAAGAGTTTGACTTATTATATGTCTTAGCAGCCCAAGCAGGCAGGGTTTTTACTAGAGAAGAGCTATTAGAAATTGTTTGGGGATTTGCCTACTATGGAGATTTAAGAACGGTTGATGTTCATATTAGAAGGATTAGGGAAAAAGTTGAAAGAGACCCTAAAGTACCTGAATATGTTTTAACAAAATGGGGAGTAGGCTATTATTTTAAAGAAGGTAAAGAATAAGGTAATAAGTAATATTAATTAAACCAGTAAGTTTTTAAACCTACTGGTTTTATGCTTTAAAAATCCTAATAGATTTACAAAATTATATGCTTGAAGTAATATAATAATTATGCTATACTAATGTAGTTGCAAGGTCTCCCCATAAGATATGGGGGTAGATGGGTTCTGGTGTGCCCTCTGGTCTTCAAAACCAGCGTGGGGGGTTAAGAGCCTCCTAGGTGGGTTCGATTCCCACATATCCCCGCCAATAAAAATAAGCGCCTTTAGGCGCTTATTTAATTTTCTTCTATTATTGATGCTTTAAATAAAGATATAATCTTATCTAAATCTTCACATGAAACAGACCCTTGAACAGTATTTGGATTTCCTCCACCCTTTATTTTATAGGGGGTGGAGACCTTATTGTAGAGCTTTTGTAAGTCTAGGTTTACATTCTTAGCCTTATTTAATATAAACTGACAATTTTCCTTACTTATAATTCCATACAATTGTATAGCATCTTCATATGTGTTTGATATAAGGCTAGACATTTTACTTACTTCCTTAAAGTCTAAATCATCAAAGACACTTATTAAGAGTTTCCCATAGGGGGTATCAAGGGCTTTATTATACAAGGCATCACTATATAGTAGATAAAGCTTATCTTTTAAGGTGTCTTTTTCTTTTTCTAATATAAGCTTATCTTCATAAATTTTTTCTATCTTTTCATAGACCTTGTTATAATTTGAACTCAGTAATAAAGAAGACTTTTTTACAATTTCATTTTTTATAGAATAATCCCTATACGCCCTCATACCACAAATAAACTCAACCCTAATGTTTCCCTTATACCTTTCCCACTTACTTATTTTAATTAAGCCAAGCTCTCCTAGGTTATTTAAATGGGTACCTCCACAAGGTGAATAATCATACCCATCAATTTCAACTATTCTTATATCTTCATCTATAGTAGTGTTTTTTCTTACAGGTAGCCTCTTTAATTTTTCCCTATCTACAAGGTATGACTTTACTTTAAAATTAGATTGTATTATCTTATTGCACAATAGGTCTACCCTATCTAGCTCTTCATTGGATAAACCACTTAAGCTTACATCTATAGTTGCTATTTCTTCGCCTAGGTGAAAACTTAGGGTATTAGCCCCTAACAAGTTAAAAAAAACTCCAGACAATAAGTGTTGTCCTGTATGTTGCTGCATTAAGTCAAACCTTCTATTATAGTCAATCTTTAAATCTACAAGGGGGCTTTGAGGGTCCTCTTCTAGGACATGGATAATATCTTCGTTTTCTTCGTATGTATTTAAGACCCTAATACCATTTATTGTCCCAAAATCTCCTAGCTGGCCCCCTGAATTATCTGGATAAAATATTGTCTTATCTAGTTTTACATGCCATTTATTGTCTTTTAGCCTTTTATCTATAAGCTTAGCTTGTAAGCTGCTTAAGTATGGATTTTCCCAATATATCTTTATGGTCAATTTTTCCACCACCCCTTTTAATGTTTTCTATTCTGTAAGTTAATAATTATGTTATAATTATATATCATCTCTACTAAAACATAAAGGACCGGGGAGAAAATTAATGAGAAGGCCTCTATTGCCACTTGGAATTGGATTTGCAATTGGAATTTACCTAGCCTACTACTTAAATATTAATAGTTTTTTCTTATGTATAATTTTAACCCTTATACTGGCTCTAAGTCTTTTAAGAAAAAAAGGGGATTTCTTTTATACACTTATTATTTTATTTGTTATAGTGGGGTCATTAAATGTAAATTCAAAGTATGATAGGATTCTTTATAATTATATAGATGAAGAAGTAGCTTTTATGGGAGTAATTGATTCTATTGAAAATAGTGAAAGTGGAAGTAAGTACATACTTAAGTTAAAATCTATAGGTAATAAAAATATCAATGATAAAGTCTTATTAACCATATACGATGATTACAAGCTAGACCTAGGTCAATATATTAAATTAAAAGGTCAAGTAAAAGTACCCCCTGAAAACACTAACCCCTATCTTTTTAATTATAGGGCCTACCTCTTGGGAAGGGGTATTGAATATCAACTTATTACAAATCCAAGGTCTATAGAAATATTAGATAAGGAAATAAGCCTTGATTACACTATAAAAAAAGAATTTTATAAAAGGGTAAACAGGCAATTTGCATCCTTAAAGCCACAAAACAAGGAGATAATTACAAGCCTTTTACTAGGATCTAGTAACAAAGATGACTTGGGTGACTATGATAAGTACAAAGACCTTGGAATAGCTCATATCCTAGCCATTTCAGGCCTACATATAGGAATTATTGCAAGTTTTCTTATTTACATTCTTTCCTTAATAGGAGTAAAGAGAAGGTATAATTATTTTGTAAGTTTAATGATCTTGTGGACCTATGGTTTTTTATTAGCCTATCCCCCATCAACCCTAAGGGCCCTAATTATGTTTACTTGTATTATACTTAGTAAGGTCTTAAACAAGCCTTATGATTTTTTAAATGTCCTAGCCTTTTCCTTTATAATTAGCTTGTCCATAAACCCATTTTGGCTTATGAACATAGGATTTTTATTATCATATACCGCTACAATTTCCTTAGGTCTAATATTACCACCCTTAAGAGAATATTTTTATCCTATAAGCTTTAAAATCAAGGACTTGCTTTTAAGCATATTAAGCGTAAATATAGGGATTTTTCCCTTTCAAAGCTTATACTTTAATGAATTTCCAATATATAGCTTTATATCAAATATCCTAGTTGTACCCATAGCAACATTTAACCTTATAGTGGGCTTTTTAAACCTTGTGTTTGATATTTTTACCCCCCTTCTAGATGTAATATTATCCCTTCAAGGATTTATTATAGACTATATGTATAAATTACCTTTAAGGACCCTAAGTGTAAGTTCTTTTAAGTTAGGGGAGATAGTATTATATTACTTAATAATAAGCTTAATTTTTAACCTAGATAAGGTAGAATTACTTAGTAAAGAGATAAAAAAGACATTTTTTATGTCTACCTTGTACATCTTAATAGTACTTTCTATTAATGTAAGTTTAGATAAGACTATTGTGATAGACTTTATAGATGTCGGTCAAGGGGATGCTATATTAATTAAAAAGGGAAGTAACCAGTATATTATTGATACAGGTGGAAGTGTATTTGGAACTTTTGATGTGGGGGAGAGGGTATTAACCCCCTATCTTATTAAGACTGGCAATAGGGATATAGAAGGAATTATAATAAGCCATTTTGACAAGGACCACTATGGGGGCATATTTTCACTAATAAATAATATAAAAGTAGATAGGGTCATGGGTGGATCTGATATACCAGACTTGGAATTAAAAGAAGCCCTAAAAGAAAAAAACATACCCTATATAAGGCTTAGTAAGGGGAATAAGTTAATAATAGATAAAGACACAAGTCTTGAGATTCTATACCCTAAGGATATAAGGCTAAGTAAAAATGAAAACGATAATTCCCTAGTAATTATTTTAAAAGCCTATGACAAAAGAATCCTTTTTACAGGAGATATTGAAAAACAAGTAGAAAAAATTCTAGTTAAAGAAGGGATTGAACCAGTGGATGTCCTAAAAGTCCCCCACCATGGGTCTAATTCATCTACAAGTGAAGAATTTATTTCTAGCTTAAATCCAAGTATCAGTATAATATCTGTTGGAAGAAATAACCTCTATAAGCACCCATCTAAGGAAGTAATTGATAGGCTTAAAAGTCATGATTCTACAATTTATAGGACGGATTCCATGGGATTAATTAAGCTTATAGTAAACGATAAGA